>JAAYWB010000033.1 GCA_012516855.1 Candidatus Cloacimonadota bacterium | reverse complement strand
TGCTACTTAGCATCCGACGTTTGAGTTCTGATGCCGGCAAGGTGTCGCTTACTTGAATCTTTCTCATCACTACCTCCAGTGATATGAATACAGAGACAGGATAATCAATTCTAGTATTTATGCAAGCGAAATGGTATTAATTGTTTACTCACAACCATATCATGCCGGTCACACCCTTAGCGCCCGAGTCTATACCTCTCCCCCGCCTCCCGTACTATTCCCGTATCGAATGCGGGGATAATGCGGGAGGCGCATTCGCGGCCCATGACAAGGCCTTAACGGCCCGACAGGATCGCAAGCTCAATTTCAGGCTGTGCGCCGGAATTTCCCTTGTCAAAATCTCCACATAGCCAAATATGGATTCTCGCTATAAAATGATGAATAGGAAGACCGCTTGAAACCGAAACTTCGCGCTTTGGTCCTTGTGACAGTCCTGCTGCTCAGCTTCAGCCTGCTGGGCGCTGAATCCTTCGGCTCGCGCACCGCCGCTTCATTGCGGGCCCGTGGTGTGAGTCCCTGGCTAATTGTGGTGATTATCTCAATGTTGCCCGTTGTTGAACTGCGTGGGGCCATCCCGGTTGCCATTGCGCTTTTTGGCATGTCCTGGCAGGAGGCAGTGTTGCTGTCGATATTGGGTAACATGATTCCTATTCCCTTTCTGCTTCTCTTTCTGGAGTGGTTTCTGAAGCGGATTTCCCGCTTCCGCTGGGGCAAGAAGTTCACCGACTGGCTCTACGCCCGCACTCGCAGCAAGGGCAAGGTGGTGGAACGTTACGCGGAGCTCGGCCTGATCATATTTGTGGGTATCCCCCTGCCCGGCACGGGAGGTTGGACCGGAGCGGTGGCTGCCAAGATCTTTGGACTTGATTTCTGGAAGTCCTTTGTCTGTGTCTTCCTCGGTGTGCTGCTGGCTGCAATCGCCGTTACGCTGATCACTTTGCTGGGCACCACAATATTCTGAATCATGGGCTCCCCCGCTTTTCACATCTTCTGGCTGGCTGGTGAAAACTCCGGCGACCTGCATGCCAGCTTGGTGATGAAAAGCCTCAACGCCGCCATTCCCGGCCTGCGCCACAGCGGCATCGGCGGGCCCAGAATGCAACGCGAGGGCTTAAAACCGTTATTTCCCTTCTCCAGATTCAACGTGATGGGCTTTGCGGAAGTGCTTGGCCGTCTGGGCTTTTTCTGGAAAGTGGAACGTTTTCTGGACACTTTTTTCAGGGACGATCGGCCTGATTTGGCCATTTTGGTGGATTATCCCGGCTTCAACTTACGCATCGCCCGTCTGGCAGATTCACATCGCGTGCCTGTGCTTTACTATATCTGCCCCCAGTTTTGGGCTTGGAAACACAACCGAGTTTTCCAACTGCGTGACCACGTTCGCCACGTAGCCTGCATCCTGCCATTTGAGCCGGAATTGCTGGCTAGGCACAATGTTGCTGCCACCTATGTGGGCCATCCCATCGCGGAGGAAATAAGTTTTGAACTCGACCGTGACAGCTTTGCCAGTTTATATGGTCTCGATCCTGCCAAACGCTGGATTGGCTTTTTTCCCGGCAGCCGCGACAATGAAATAAGCCGGATGCTGCCTGTCTATCTGAAAGCGGCACGGAAACTGGCCTCCCAAGGTTTCGAACTCCTTGTTTCCAAAGCCCTCACCGTTTCTCACGGTCTCTTCACGTCACTGCTTGAAAACACCCGGACCGCGGGACTGAAGGTAATCGACGGCTACCGCTACGATTTGATGCGCCATGCCGATTTGCTGGTCTGCACATCCGGCACGGCCACCCTGGAAGCTGCCTTTATCGGCACTCCAATGCTGATCTGCTACAAAACTTCCGCCTTCTCCTATGCCATCGGCCGCCGCCTGGTGCAAATCAAGCGCGTTGGACTTCCCAACATCCTGCTGGACCAAAACCTCTTGCCTGAGCTGATCCAATCCGCCTGCACACCCGAAAACATCGTCCGGACAGCACTCAGCCTGCTGTCTGACCAAGACCGGTTACAGGAAATAAAGCTTGAACTGCTCAAGCTTCAGACTTCATTGTCCGAACCGTATCCCAGCCTGGAAATGCCGCGCTTGGCGAAAGACCTTCTGGACGTCCATGTCTGAACTGCTATTGAGGCTGGAGGGTGTTCTTGGCGCTTTGCTGCTGCGTTTGTGGCGCCGCACCCTGCGTGTAGTAGCACTGAATCAACCTCCCATTGGCCATCCTTGCGTTTACGCGCTTCAGCACCGAGATTTGCTGCTGCTCACCTTGCAGAGGATAGATCATGATATCGCCGTGATGGTCTCTCGCTCCCGGGATGGAGAACTCATCGCCCGCCCTCTGGCCCGCCTGGGTTTTTTCCCGGTGCGCGGCTCAACCTCCAGAAGCGGCTCCCAGGCTTTGAAAGTTATGGTTAGACTGGCCCGTGAACGTAGCCTGGCACTAACGCCAGACGGCCCCAAAGGCCCTGCCGGATCAGTTCAGCCCGGAATTCTCCAACTTGCTCTGCTGGCTCAGGTCCCCATCATTCCAGTGGTCGCCTCCGCCAGCCGGATGTGGCAGTTGGATTCTTGGGACCTCTTTCGCCTCCCCCATCCCTTCAGCAGGCTCACCGCCATCTATGGACCTGAGATTTGGGTGCGCTCACGGGAGGATTTTCCCGCCGCTGAAGAGGCCATTCGCCAAGCCTGGCAAAATCTCCAGTCCACTCCCCTACGTCAGTAATCAATTATTGCCCAATAGAGGAAATCTGCGCTTTCGAGTCAGTGGGATCGTCCAGTTATACAGGATAAAAGAAACAAGCCGGAGAATAACATCTCCGGCTTGTATTTAATTTGAAAGATAAGACTTATCTGGACAGGGCGCGCTCGGTGAGGCGGCGGACGTAGTTGGCCAAACGGGCAGGTGAGAAGCGGTCGATCTTAGCATCGCCGTAATCCTGCCAATCGCTCTGGGCGGTGGCAACCATAACATTATCCACATACTTGTGGTTCATCTGGGTGATCTCAAGGGAGTATAGGGAACCGTCTCCATGGTCCTGCACGACGTTCGCGGGGAAGGTGTATTCGCGGACTGAAGCAGCCAAATCAACATCGGCAACTTCGTCATCGTAGGGATCGTCCGGATCGAAGGCGTAGGCAGAAGCGGTCTGGCTTTGGTTGCTGGCTTCGAGGGTCCAGTAAATGTAAGCGCTTTGGGCGGGGTTGAAGGTGAGCGGGAAAGTCCCGTCGGCATTGTAAACAATCGTTTGGCGGGTGTTGACGACGGTTTCTCCGTCCACTATAAGCTGGAAGTAGTAGGCGTTGCCGGGAGTAAGGTTTGTCCCACCCGTCCAGAAATCGCCCCAAGCAGAAAGCGCGACGGTCTCGCCACCGATCTTGAGTTCAAGCGTGGTGGGCTCGACATAATCGCCCATGGGGCCAATCCACATCACAGTAACGATGTGGCTGTCTTCTTTGCCTTCGGGGCCGGCAATGGCCATCACGGACCATTTGGCGTCTTCAGGCTCGGTAATGTTCTCACAGCCGGTGAGGAACAAGCCCAAGGCGAGAGTTGCGATAATCATCAGTATAAAGAATTTACGCATTTAATTCTCCTTTAGTTTTGGTTTCTGAGAGTCTTAATCCTGTATCTACCGTTATTTGTCAAGCTTTTATTGATTTAACGCAAAAAGCGAGTTCTTTTCCCAGGATCTCCTGGACAGCTCTCTACGCTATATACCACCTCGATATCACAATCCTGCAATTTTTTCATTTGAACAATTTCCCCAATCCCCATAACTGTGTTTGTCACTCCCAACAATGCGACTATATTGTCTGAAATACTCAATACCAAACGACAGATTTCCTGGAGGAACGATGCAAAACTACTACAAGCTAACTCTCAAGTGCCCCAAATGCGGAAAGGAACTCGGCGACGAGACCAAACTCATCGACAAAGTTCCCGCTGTGAAACTAATGGCGCGCACCGGCCAAGAAGAAGGCTGTGTATGGCTTTCAGCCCTTTACGGAAGCTACAGCAAGGAATCCAGCCTTTCACCCCGGGACGGCGAGATCAGTGTCTTCTCCTGCCCCCATTGCGGCGGTGACCTAACTTCAGAAGAAAACTGCAACATCTGCCAGGCCCCTCTCGTGGATTTTCACCTCTTTGAAGGCGGCAAGGTCTCCATCTGTTCACGTGTTGGCTGCACCAAGCACTCAATCGAGTTCGAAGACCTCAACACTGCCATCAACCATTTCTTCAACGAATTCGAGATTCAAGCCCAACGCCCGGAGTAAGGAGCGGTCCTCACTCAGCCTGGCAGATTCATACCCCAGTCGGGTAAGATTAATTCAACTCATACAGGATTGGTAATTATCACAACAAGCCGCCTCTCAAAAGGCGGCTTTCTTATTTTCCAATGACTTCTTACGATTTCACAAAGTATCTGTGAAACCCTTGAGTCGCTATTATCACATTCTTCTTAGTGAACCGGCAGTTAAAACCCTACCTATGCTCAGGCGCTGGCCAAGCCAGTGGAAAAAGCCCTTCGGACTGCTTTCGGGCTGAACACCCGCATCCACTTGATTCAAAAAGAGCCATAAAACGCTAACTCACTTCAATATCCTACCAGTCTCGTCCTGAGCGCCCGCGACCTTCCCTCTCTCCCGCCTCCCGCCAGATTCTCGCATTAAATGCGGGTATCATGCGGGAGGCAACTCTGGAATCAAAGAAAGGGCCTTAACGGCCAGTAGGCTCCGCTTTGACAAGGCAACTTCAAACACACGCTATCGCATACAATATGAGGGAGTTATCCACCCAGTATGAATGAGAACCAGAACAAGCAGGAATGAGCTTCGACTCCGGCATGGTATTTCAAATATGACAAACAGGTTTGGTTTCGGAACCCCCATATGCTAACATGGACTTTTTCATTGACAGCAGTCCGGTCTGAAAAGAAAAGGAAACGAGCGTGGACATAACGATGTAGTTCACCGCTGCTACAAAAGCAAAGGAAGCCCATGATGAAAAAAAGCAAAGCCCAAACAAGGCGCATGATTGTTCAAATCGCCAGTTTGGCGCTTGCCTTGGGGTTTCTCGCGCTAGTGATTAGGGGCACAAACTACAGCATTCATGAAGCCTGTCCCTACGCTTTGGTTTGTTTTGGTCTCAGCGGCAGCACCTTCCTGAGGTTGGGAGGCTGGGCCATAGCCGGGATGGTCGTCTTTGGCTTCGCCATGCTGGTTTATACGATATTCCAGGGTAGGAAGTTCTGTGCCTGGTTGTGTCCGTTGGGAACAGTCCAGGAACTGCTATTCTCCCTGAGGGGAAAGAGTTATCGGATGAAGCACAGGTCGCCTTTGTACGTGGAGCGCAAGCTGGCCTTTCTAAAGTATCTCATCCTGTTGATAACAATAGTTCTAACTCTGCTGGGATTTAATTATCTCTTCATCAGGCTCTGTCCCTTTTATTCTCTTTCCTTGCTGCCCAAGCTGTTCGCGCCGGGTATTTTGGTCCTGGGCATTGTATTACTTATTTCCTGTTTCAGCGATCGGGTTTGGTGCCGCTTCCTCTGTCCTTATGCGGCTTTGATGAACATCTTCCAATGGCTGGGTGATACGGTCGGGATTCAGCGGAAAAAGATCAGAAGAAACCTGGAACGCTGCACCGACTGCGGTTTGTGTTCGCTCAACTGCCCCATGAACATCAACATCGCTGAAAATGAATTCGTGCAAGACCGCAACTGCATCCACTGCGGCCTCTGCGCAGAAAGCTGCCCCAAACCGGGAACCTACACCGAGGAGCGCGAATGCGAAAACCAGCCGCGATCTTGATAACCCTGCTACTTGTTGCCGTGATAGCCTTGCAGATCCTGGCCGCCCTGAATATCTTTCCCAGGCAGGAACGGGTGGAAATCTGCCCCGTGGACGCCATATCCATGCAGAACGGTAAAGCAGTGATAGACAAAACAAATTGCATCGGCTGCCGACGCTGCGTGGCAGGGGTGATGGTTCCTTCCGGATATTTGGAACAGAATTCAGAGCTTGTTGTAGATTCTTTAGGCTCCTCTATAGAGAAACCTGATATTCTGGCTACAAATCCACCATTGGAAAAGATAGAGGAAACCAAGAAAACTCGGGCTTTGAAAAAGACTCCTGAGACCGAGAAAGCTCCGCCAGCTAAGAAACCTTCAAAGCCTGTAACCGCTGCCACAATCGAAGCCGAAACCAGCGAATCAAAGCACCGGGTTGATGCTGTTAAATGCATCGGATGCGGCCTCTGCGCCATCTACTGTCCTACGGGCGCGATTACCATGCTTAACAACAAGGCGGTAATCAACCCAGCCAAATGCATCAACTGCAGCATCTGCAAAACAGGCAACAAAGCTGATTTCAAGGGTTGCCCGGTGAAGGCCATCAGTGTGCCCTAATGCTTTGCTCAAACGTGCTTGCTGGCAGCAAAGGAATAGCGTTCCAAACATTCTACTGTCCTTGATCGCGAGCTTTCAGGACCAAAGATAATAAATAGCGGTTGACCAAAACCGCCCCGTAAATAAAATGAGAAAAAACAAAATACAGACATGGAGGAAATCATGAGAAAAACCGTTGTGGTAAGCGCCAAGCGGACCCCCATCGGAAGTTTCGGAGGAGTTTTCAAGAATGTGTCGGCAGTGGAACTGGGTGTCGCCGTTCTTAAAGCTATCATCGCGGAAACCAACCTGAAAGTCGAACAGATCGATGAAGTGATCCTCGGCAACGTTTGCGGCGCCGGACACGGACAGAACATCGCCCGTCAAGTGGCCATCAAAAGTGGTGTTCCAGACCATATCCCAGCCTATACAGTGAACAAGGTTTGCGGCTCAGGCATGAAAAGCGTGACCTTGGGCGCACTGATGATCGGCACTGGCGAAGCAGACATAGTTGTTGCCGGCGGCACGGAAAACATGAGCCAGATCCCCTATGCGTCGATGGACACGCGCTGGGGTGGTAAAATGGGAGATAAAACTCTCACCGACCTGATGATCCGTGACGGCCTGAGCGACATTTTCAATGATTATCACATGGGAATGACGGCTGAGAACCTCGCTGAAAAATATCAGATCAGCCGCGAGGAACAAGATCAATTTGCCACAGCCAGCCAGAATAAAACCGAGAAGGCAATTAACTCCGGCCGTTTCCGCGACGAGATCGTGCCAATCATCATTCCCCAGCGCAAAGGCGATCCCCTGGTGATCGACACCGACGAATTTCCCCGCAAGGGCGTGACAGTGGAAGCCCTGGCCAAGCTGCGACCCGCCTTCAAGGCAGACGGCAGCGTTACTGCCGGCAACGCCTCCGGCATCAATGATGGCGCGGCCATTCTTTTGCTGATGAGCGAAGAAAAAGCCCTGGAACTAAATCTGCCCATCCTTGCCACTCTGGTCGGCAACGCCTCCGGAGGTGTGGACCCCGCCATTATGGGATATGGGCCGGTTCCGGCGATAAAGAACCTGCTGGCCAAAACCGGCTGGAAACTTGAAGACATCGAACTGGCTGAGCTCAACGAAGCCTTTGCCGCTCAATCCCTGGCTGTTTTCAAAGGATTGGAAATGGAAGGCGTGGGCAAACTGGATATGGACAAAGTTAACGTCAACGGCGGAGCCATCGCTTTGGGACATCCCATCGGCTCCAGCGGAGCCCGCATCATCGTTACCCTGCTGCATGAAATGGGCAAACGCAACCTCAATAAAGGCCTTGCCGCCCTCTGCATAGGTGGTGGAATGGGCATAGCAACCCTCTGGGAAAGGAGTAACTAACATGGCAGACAAACTGAAACTGGACAAGAGCATGGCTCTCTATGCCGAGGCCAAAACCCTCGTGCCCGGCGCTGTGGCCGGCATACGCAGACCCTACAACTTCGTTGAGGGCGAATACCCCATCTTCTTTGAAGAAGGCAAGGGCGGACGCATCCGCGATGTGGACGGCAACGAATACATAGATTACCTTTGCGCTTACGGCCCCATTATCATTGGCTACCGCGAGGAAGAAATCGACAACGCGGTGATCGAGCAGATCAAGAACAAAGGCTTTTGTTTCTCACTCACCCAATCCATCCAAAACAAGCTGGTACGCAAGCTGCAGGAAGTGATTCCCAGCTGCGAGATGGCCGCGATAGTAAAAACCGGCAGCGACGCAACCACCATCTCCATCCGCGTTGCCCGAGCTTACACCGGCAAGGTGAAAGTTGCACGCTGTGGCTATCACGGCTGGCACGACTGGTGCGTGGAAGTGAAAGGCGGCATCCCAGAGAAATTCTACGAAGACGTCATCGAATTCCACTACAATGACCTCGACCAACTGGAAGACATCCTGAAAGCCAATGCCAACGATATGGCCGCCATCATCGTGACCCCGGTTGGCCATCCCCTGGCAGCTGAAGTGCAGATGCCCAAGCCGGGATACCTGGAAGGCGTGCGCAAACTGGCAGACAAATATGGCTGCGTGCTGATCTTCGACGAAATCCGTAGCGGTTTCCGCTGTTCCCTTGGTGGCGCGCAGGAATTATTTGGAGTAACTCCAGACCTCTCAACCTTCGGCAAGGCAATGGCCAACGGCTATCCGATCGCAGCGCTGGTGGGCAAGCGGGAGGTCATGGATGTCCTAACCAAGGACGTCTTCCTCTCCTCCACCTTCTTCCCCAATTCAGATGCCCAGATTGCGGCCCTGAAGACCATCGAGATCCTTCAGCGTGACAAGATTCTGGATGTGGTGGCGGCCAAAGGCAAAAAGTTCGGTGAAGATGTGGAAAAAGTGGTGGCTGAATCCGGCATTCCAGCCCGTTTTTCCGGCTCGCCGTGGATGCCCTTCATCACATTCCCAAGAGATGAAGAAGGCCTCTACAAAAAGCTGCGGGTGGAGTTTTACACCCAGCTCATCCGCCGGGGTGTTTTCCTTCAGCCTTATCATCACGGCTACATCTGCTACCGTCACACCGACGCCGACCTCGCCTTCACGGTGCAGGCTATAAAAGAATCGCTGGCCGAGCTTAAAAAGCTGGCCTGAATATAAATGAACCGTCTGCCGGGGCTGGATTTCCAGCCCCGGACAGCTATGCTTTACTGAGGATCTATGGCAAAATACATCTTCGTGATAGGCGGCGTTCTATCTTCCCTTGGCAAGGGGATCGCCACCGCCTCCATCGGTTTGCTTCTTAAATCAATGGGTTACCGCGTGGCAACCCAGAAATTTGATCCCTACCTGAATGTGGACCCCGGCACAATGAGCCCCTTCCAGCACGGCGAAGTTTTCGTTACTGACGACGGCGCCGAGACCGACCTCGACCTGGGTCATTATGAACGTTTTGTGGATGAAGCCCTAACCCGACACTCGAGCTGTTCAGCCGGCCAAATCTACGAAAGGGTGCTGCAGAACGAAAGGAAGGGAATTTATAAGGGTAAAACAGTGCAGGTGATTCCGCACGTGACGGATGAGATAAAGCGCCGCATCCAAAAACTGGATGCCGATTACGATATCATCATCACCGAAATCGGCGGAACCGTCGGCGACATCGAAATCCTTCCTTTTCTAGAAGCCGTGCGCCAGTTGCGACTGGACCTTGGCCTGCAGAACACCCTCTACGTGATGCTTACCTATATTCCATTTATCCACGCAGCGGGCGAACTGAAGACCAAACCCTCCCAACACAGCGCCTACAAGCTGCGTGAGATCGGAATCCAGCCTGAGATACTGCTCTGCCGCTCGGAAAAACCTTTTGAAAGCGAGATTTACGACAAGATCGCCCTCTTCACAAACGTGCCCCGTGCCAATGTGATCAACGCCATCGATGTAAAAAGCGTTTACGAATGCCCCATCACCTTCAAGAATGCCAATCTGCACAAGATCATATGCCGTCACTTCGGATTGGAATGCAAGCCTCTGCGCCTGACCGCCTGGAACAAGTTCCTGCAAAACAGCACCAGTTGGGAGCAAAAAGTCACCATCGCCGTCTGCGGCAAATACGTAAAGCACCAGGATGCCTATAAAAGCGTCGAGGAAGCGTTGTTCCATGCCGCGGCCCACCATAGGATGGGGCTGCAGGTGAAATGGGTGAATTCCGAACAGAAATTCAAACCATCCTCCCTGGCAAAAATACTCAAGGACGTGGACGGAATCCTGATCCCAGGCGGATTTGGAGTAAAGGGAATCGAAGGCAAGATCGCCATAGCGGAGTATGCCAGAACGCGCAACATACCTTTCCTGGGCATCTGTCTGGGCATGCAGGTTGCTGTGATAGAATTCGCCCGCCACGTTTGTCACCTCAAAGACGCCAACAGCACAGAATTCTTTGCCGACACACCCCATCCGGTTATCCACAAGATGGAAGACTCAATCTACCAGAAACTTACCGGAGGCACAATGCGGCGGGGGGCTTATCCCTGCAATTTGGAGCCAGGTTCACTAGCCAGAAAGGCTTACGGCCGTGCCAGGATCAGCGAAAGGCATCGGCACCGCTTTGAATTCAACAATGCTTATCGGGATAAACTAACCTCCAAAGGCATGTGCCTGAGCGGCTTTTCACCTGACGGGCTTTTGGTGGAAGTGGTGGAACTTCCCAAAAAGGGTTTTTACCTCGGCGTGCAGTTCCATCCCGAGTTCAAATCCCGTCCAAACAAGGCACACCCCCTTTTCCGGGATTTCTTTGGTGCCGCCCATGCCTATTCTTCCGGTAAGTCCAAACAGTAGATAAGAAAAGACTTCTGCCGCCTTTGTGTAAATATTTCCACTAAATTGTGGTTATTTTGGTATATTATGCCTTGACTTGATCATTGTATCATCTAGGATGACATTGCTTAAACAATTATGGGCCCAACATTGGCTTAGGTTTTAGTGTTTTTATATTATGAACCCATTGCTTCAACCCAAACTTCCTCAACATCGTGGCATACGTCACGCGGTCAGGCTGATCGTGGTTCTAATGCTGTTTGTATTGTCCAGTTGCGGGGACAAGTGCATTGATTCTGGCAGAAGCAAGAAAAACAGACCCAGTATGGAGGAAGTTCAACCCAGAGAGCTTTTCAAATTGCGTTACCGGCTGAAATGGCTGCACCAGGCCCAATTCGCCGGAGCTTACATGGCCAAGGAAAAAGGCTTCTATCAGGCACGGGGCTTGGATGTCGAGTTCCTGCCCGGAGGAGGAGATCATCCACCTTACCAATCGCTTATGGAAGGTTCCGCCGACATAGCCAGCTTTAACCTGGTCACCGCTCTCAAGTATCATAATCCCAAAAATCCCGCTGTTTTAATGGCTCAGATATCGCAGAAAAATTCCACGGTGTTGGTGGGGAAAAAGAGTTCCGGAATCAAAACCATACAAGATCTTGATGGGAAAAAGATTGGCGTCTGGCGAGAAGAAGGTGGCGACCACACCCTTTTCTTTCTGGAAAGCCTGGGCCTGAACATAAGAGCGATACCCATGGACTGGTCTGTCAACCTGCTGCTGGAAAATGCCGTGGATATGATCAACGCCATGTACTACAATGAGTATCACCGTCTGCTCATGACCGGTTTGGATGAAGAAGACCTGGTGGTCTTTGACCTTGCGGATTATGGCTTTGACCTTGTTGACGATGGAATCTACACTACCAGGGACTTTTTTGAAAAACACCCCCGGCAGTGCCGGGATTTCACAGCCGCCACCCTTGAGGGCTGGAACTATGCCTTCCAGAATCCTGAGGAAACCCTGGCTGTGGTGCTACGTTACCTGAGGGAAAACCATCAACCGGCAAACCTTGAGCATCAGGCCTGGATGCTGGAACATATAAAGTCCCGTATTCTGGAAAATCCCGCCCGCGTTGGTTATCTCGATCCCAAAGATTTTGATCTTGCCAATCGCATCCTGATAGAGCGTGGCATCATCGACAAACCTGTTGATTACCAGACCTTCTACCCCCATGAACACAAGTAAAAAGACCAAATACCTGGGGCAACAGCTCATCTCTTTCATGTTCATCTTCATGTTGATCCTCTTTCTGGTGACCTTTCTCATCACCCGCCAACTGGCCTACAAAGTGATGCGCAGCAACGCAGAAGAAAGCATCAGCAACCTCACAGAGACAAACGCGCAGATGATCGACAAGAACCTCTCCAACATCATGACCATCGCCCAGGAACTGAGGACGGTGATCAACGACGATCTCTACACCCCGAAACAGCTTAAGCGTCACATCCACCATCTGCTGATCGATAACCCCAGGCTGATCTCGGTTTGCCTGGCCTATGACAAACCATCCACCAAACGCACCCAAACCTTCTATTTGGAAAACCAGCAGATTCGTAGCATCCCAGCAGAAGATGACGATTACCTTTACAAGGACTGGTTTCAGATACCCTGGCTGTCTCTTAGGCCTTGGTGGAGCGATCCCTGGTTCGACAACCTGGGTTCCAAAGAAAGAGTATGCTCTTACTCCCTTCCGCTCACCATCAAAGGCAAGCATCAAGGCATTATCCGTTTGGACACTCCGATGGAAAGCCTGCACCGCATCGTGAAGCCGATCCGGGTGAAAAAAACCGGCTTTGCCTTCATGATTGCAAGCAACGGCATGATCGTAGCCCATCCCAGGGATTCCCTGGCCATGAACTATTCCGCGTTTGATTTCGCCAACCGTTACGGCGATCAGGAACTGCGCCAAATATGTAAAAACGCCGTGAGTGGCCAAAGCGGCTTTGAGCGCTTCCGTTTTGAAAAACCTGGCCCTGATGTCTGGATAGCCTATCGGCCCCTGCCTTCCAATCATTGGAGCCTGTTGGTGGAGGTTCCCAACAGTGAGGTTTTTGCCGATTTGCACTCTCTCTCCATTATCACCACGATTGCTTTCGTGCTTGCTTTCCTGATCTTTTCAGGCACGATCTGGTACCGCACCAGTGCCCTTAACCAACCTCTCTCAGAACTGGTGGATGCCATCAAACTGGCAGGGGAAGGCGAGCTGCAGTCTGGCCCGGAGATTGATTCAAACACTTACGAAATCCAAGTTATCGCCGAGAACTTCGAAAAAATGAAGAGCTCGCTAACCAGCCATATAAACAACCTTCAGCAAGTGACCGAGGAAAAGAACCGCATCATGGCTGAAGTTGCCTTTGCTTCGATCATCCAGCGCAACCTTATCCCAAAAAACGATGATGCCTCAAAGTTGCCGGCCAACCTTAAAGCCTTTGGCATCCTCGAACCAGCCGGAGCCATTGGCGGCGACCTCTACGATTATTTCCTCAAGGACGACAAGCACTTTCTCTTCGCAATTGCCGACGTGGCGGGAAAAGGCGTTGCCGCCGCCATGACCATGACCATGATGACAACCTTGCTGCGCACAGTTTCATCGGATAAAGACAAGCCGGAGGATATCCTGCACATCCTGAACACCTTTTTGGTGGAAAACAATCCGAAATCCGACTTTGTGACCATGGTCCTAGGCATCATCGATCTTGAAAGCGGAAGTTGCGTGTTTTCCAATGCCGGCCATACACCAATATATCAGCTTAAGGCGGCAGGCGGATTCAGCAAATTCGCCACCACCCATTCCACTGCGCTGGGATTTTTTGACAATATCAAGATCACTTCCGATGTGCTGCAACTTGCGCCCGGTGACAAAATCCTCGTCTTCACGGATGGCGTTTCCGAAGCAGTGGACCGATATGACAAACTATTCGGCACAGACGGGCTGGAACAGGTTCTGAATAAAGAAGCAGGCTCTTCGCCTGAAGAAACCGTTCAGGCGGTCCTGGCTGCCGTTGGCGAGTTTGCGGACACCCAAAAAAGCCACGACGACACCACCATCCTGGTCGTGGAGTTCCTGAAGCCTCTGAACTGCTGACACACCCTTAACCCTCTATCTTCTGCCACTCTATTGCCTCCCGTCATATTCCCGCACTCGATGCGGGTATTGTGCGGGAGGCTAAAAACAGGATATCAACATACCCCATAAGGGCGAAGCGGCTTGGAATAAATCTGTCTCTCAATCCGTGAGGCAGGCCTCGATAGAGCTTTTCAGATGAGCGGCGAGGGCGATTTTATCGTCGTAAATGGGATCACCTGGTCTCACGGGCGGCAGGATGGTGAAGTTCACCCTGGCGGCGTGGATATCGCCGTCGATCTCCAACATGCGCCAGGTGCCGTCCAGGGCGAATGGCACAATGGTGGCGCCAGCCATTTGCGCGAGTTTGAGGCTGCCCAGATGAAAATCAGCCACTTTGCCCCGCTCCGCGCGCAACCCTTCAGGAAAAATGACCATGGGATGGCCTTCCTTCATCACTTTGGCCGCTGCCTGAAAGACTTTGATGGCCTGGCGGGCGTTGTCTCGGTCCAGAAAGAAGCTGGGTAGCTGGACCATCCACTGCTTGAGCACAGGCACCCTGGCCAATTCCTGCTTGGCAATGAAGCCCATGGGACAGCCCGCAAAACCAAGGAGGGTGGGAATGTCAAAATAACTTTGGTGATTGCCCATGAAGCAGATGGGACCTTCCAAAGGAATGTTCTCGCGCCCGGAAACCTTCACCCGCGTGCCGGTGCTGACCACCGTGAACCAGCCCCAAACCCTTGCCATCTGCCAGGTTAGCCTGCGGTAACGGCTTGGTGACAAAAACAGCTTGGTGACAAGGTGAAAAAGCAGAAAGATGAACAACAACAGCATCATGATGACGAAGAAGACTTTCCAGAGAATGCTGGTTAGTTTGTTGAACATGGGTTTTCCTTGGTCAGTCGAAATAGGTCCATTCTGTCCAGATATCGTGCAGGGAGGTGATCCAGCCGCCTTTGCTGATGGCATGGCGCAGGGTACTCCAGTAAACTCCAGCCCAGAGGGGAAAATCTATGGGGTCAAAGGTTACATTGTGCCAGAGCAGAGACAGATGGGACTGATATTTGTCCGCCATGTCGATCAAACGGCGCAGGGTTAATCTGGCCGCCAGCGGATTCATGTTCATGGCTTTTTTGGAGTGGAGGGTTGTGTCCATCACGATGAGAGGTATCTCCAGCACCCTGAAGGGACGGTTTTCCTCTATGTTGAAGGGATAAAAGGGAAAGGATATCCCCGCCCGGAAGCCGATGTTTTCCCAGTAGCCGAGGGTCGAATCGTAGAGGATTCCGGCGTTTTCGAGAATGCGGAAGCTCTTCTGATAATCGAAATGGAGGTAATGGGATCGGTATCCGCGCACCTCAAATCCCGCTTTGACCAGACGGTCCATCTCTGCTCGGAGGACTTCCTCGTCGAAAGCTGATTCCGGACTGCCATGCAGTCCCACTTCCTCACCGGCCAGCAATTCTTTGAGCCGCCTCAGCACCTTGGGGTTGGATATGTAGTTTTGGCGTTTGTCCTTAAAATCGCCCTTGCCAAAGAGAAACCAGGTGGCCTTAACCCCGAGGTTCCTTTCCTTCTGCACGATCCAGCGGATTTGGCGGCGGGGATTGTGGATCAGGTTTTTATGGAGGGTGTGGCCGAGGATTTTAAATGTGGCGGTAACAGGGCGTTTGTACCAAGTGCGGAGGTTGTATTTGAGGGTGTCAACCTTCTGTGTTCCAGCCCAGTAGTTCCAATAATCCACATCGTGGGAAAGCGATATGCAGAAACGGTTTTCCTCATTCCAAACGATTTCGCGGATGAATTGAGGCAATGCTCTTTCCATGGCGTAGAGTAGCATCTGGCAATAGACATCGACCACGGGAATATCTGTAAAATCCCATCGGTATTGCAGCGATTCAAAGTAATCAACCCGTCCTCGCTGTTCACCGTGGCGGCTGAGAATGTATTCGTGCCAGCAGGTTAGGAAGTAGAAAGCGCTGGCCACGATGTCCTTGCGGAATGTCATGGATTGCGCGCCGATGGCGAAAATCGCCCCGGGCTGGGAGAATAGGAAGGGTATGTATTCCTTCTGATAGAGGCAGAAATCCACTCGGTCCAGGGGATAAAGCTCCAATCGGTTGAAAAAATCAGGAGTGGCGGGATCAAAGTGGATCTTTATTGGATAGGCGCGTTCGCTTTCCGGCCCGTAATAAAGATGAACCCCTTCAATCCTCTCTCCGTATGTGAATTGTGGGTTCAGGCGCAGGATGTTGCAGAACGTCCTCAGCACAAACTCGGCCTTGGGTATGAAATCCCTCGGCAAATCAAGCAGAATGAGGATGTTCGGGAAGCGGTCCATCAAGTTTGGGCTGGCTTACCGGCCTTGGGTGCGGGTTTGGCCATCAGCACCATGTCCAGCACATCCTTAACACTGTCCACCCAAGTGATTTCCATTCCTTCCAGGATGTCCCGGGGAAAATCGCTGATGGTTTCCTCGTTTTCGCGGGGAAGGATGAGTTGGGTGATGCCAGCGCGTTTGGCGGCCAGCACTTTTTCCTTGAGCCCGCCGATGCCCAGAACCTTGCCGGTGAGGGTGATTTCGCCGGTCATGGCCAGATCGTGTCTCACCTTGCGACCGGTGAATAGCGATGCCAAAGCTGTGGTGAGGGTGATTCCGGCTGAGGGACCGTCCTTGGGCACGGCGCCAGCGGGGAAATGGATGTGGATGTCATATTTTTCCAATTCACGGGGTTCGATACCGTATTTTTGGTGATTTGCCTTCAGATGGCTGAGGGCGATCCTGGCTGATTCTTTCATCACTTCACCCAACAGACCGGTTAGGATGATCGTTCCTTTACCTGGCATCCGGGTAGTTTCGCAAAACAAGATTTCCCCGCCGTAACTGGTCCAGGCAAGGCCGGTGGCGATGCCCTCCTCTGGTTTGCGGTTGGCCAGTTCCAAACTAAATTTGCGGGGCCCCAGGTAATCCTTTACGGATTTGGCATTGATCACCCGGGGATGGACATCCCCGGAAGCAACTTGCCGGGCTATTTTGCGGTAGATGGATCCAATACGCCTTTGCAGATTGCGCACCCCGGCTTCCCGCACATAATAGCGGATCAGTTCCTGCAGCGCAGATTTGTGGAAAGTGATCTTGTATTCCTTCAGCCCGTTGGCGTCTTTTTCCTTGGGAATCAGGTAATGGCGGGCTATCTGCACCTTGTCATTTTCAAGGTAGCTGGTGAATTCTATGATCTCCATCCTGTCGCGAAGGGCTGGAGGGATGGTGTCCAGCGAGTTTGCTGTGGTGATGAACATCACTTCGGAAAGGTCGAAAGGCAGATTCAGATAGTTGTCCACAAAGCTGTGGTTCTGTTCTGGATCAAGCACTTCAAGCAGGGCTGAGGCTGGATCTCCGCGAAAATCACGGCCCAGCTTGTCGATCTCGTCCAGCATGAAAACGGGGTTGGCGGTGCTTTGGCGTTTAATCTCCATCATAATCTTGCCGGGCATGGCGCCAATGTAGGTGCGGCGGTGGCCGCGAATCTCAGCTTCATCATGAATTCCGCCTAAAGACATGCGGATAAACTTGCGCTTGAGGGCCCGGGCGACAGATTGTCCGATCGAGGTCTTGCCAGTGCCCGGTGGCCCTACAAAACAGAGAATAGGGCCTTTGAGGCTGCCCTTCAGCTTTTTCACAGCTATGTATTCAAGCACGCGTTCCTTGGGCTTGGCCAGGCCATAGTGGTCTTGGGTGAGGATCTTTTCGATCTTGACCAAATCCAGCCTGTCCTTGCTGTAGGTGGTCCAGGGCATATTCACTATCCAGTCCAGATAGTTCCTCACCACGGCATATTCGCTGGCGGCAGGTTGCATTGTGGCCAGGCGGTCAAGTTCCTCGAAAGCCACTTCCTCCACATAATCCGGCAGCTTGTTTTTCTCGATGAGCTCTTTCCATTTGAGGACCTCTTTGCTCACCTCGTCGCTTTCGCCCAGTTCCTTGCGGATGACGTCCATTTGTTCGCGCAGGTAGTAACGACGCTGATCTTCGCTCATCTCCAACTGGATGTTGCTGCGGATGGCGTTTTCCAGCCGCATCTGGCGAATCATCTCAGCCAGACAGTTGTTCAGGTGTTTGAAGCGTTTCTTGAGGTCGATGGTTTCCAGGATTATCTGGCGGTCTTCGATCTGGAGGTCGAGGTTTCCCGCTATGATATCTGCCACCCGTCCGGATTGTTTGACGTTGCTGAGGCCCGCGATCATCTCATTGTTCAGGATTGTGCTTTCAGAGGCTATCTTTTCCATCAGCTCGATGGCTATTGTGCGATAGGCATGGATTTCTGTGTCTTCCTCAATTTGTTCATGCACAGTTTCCACATCCACCATGACGAAGGGTTCCCTCTGCACAGTGCGCTGAAGGCGGACTCTGGAGGTTCCCTGCAGCAGAAGGCTGATAGATCCGTCCTGATTGCGCAGCATCCGGAGTATGGATACGGCTGTGCCAATCTCATTCAGGCCTATGTCGCTGGGACCTTTTTTTTCACGATCCAGGAAAAAGGCCATGGTTTTATCGTGTGCCAAAGCATGGTCGATGACCAGTCTGGATTCTTCGTCGGTTACCACCAGAGGCATCAGCAGGTGCGGAAACATCACCACGTTGTTGATGTGCAGCACCGGCAAGGTTCTGGGGATCCGGCTGTTTTGTTCTTCCATTATGTTGCGCTCCTGATCAAACATAAATCGTAATGTCCCCAGCAGAATGAATTACAAACAAGGCTGGGATACACAGACAATATAACTCTGCAGGTGCCTCAAGCCAAGATCAGGAACAAGATCATGTTCAAGATTCCGAAGACCAGGTTTATACCTGCCACAATCTTAAGTAGCGGCACATAAAGGTATTGGCGGAAGTATTTATAAAAAAACTCCAGGTTGAACTGCTCGTCATATTCGTCTATGCGGTGTTCGATGCGCCAATGCTCCAGTAAGTGGGGCACGGTTTTGCGCAGGATCTTGCTGGCAATGCCGCGCACGGCGTTGGAAACGGTGTTGCGGATACTTTCCTTTAATCCGCCGGGCAGCAGAGGCCAATCGTCCACGAAGGAGGTTTGCTCCCAAACCTTTTGCTGAATCTGCTCTTCAAGGTTGTAAAGATAGCCGGTATTGGCCTGGGGGTTGCCGGCCTGTTCCAAATAATCATGCAATAAGTCGCGGGCTTTATTGAAAACCCAATCTCGCTTGCGAACAACAAAACCTGGTGTAAGGGGATTTCTGACCCCAAAGATCTTGCGTTGAGTGGAATTGAACAGAAACCACTTGGCAAAATAGACCAGCAGCAGGCCGACACCAACGTTCAACACTATAAACAGCAGTGATTTTAGAAACAGCATCTGACCTCCTCAGTCAAGAGACGCTTAAAACTTGGTTTAAACATGATTCAGGATGTGCCCCATCTTTTTCTTCTTCGTTTGAAGGTATTCCAGATTGGTTTCGCGCGCGGCTACCTCTATCGATACTCTTTCAATAATCTGAAGTCCGTAGCCCTGCAGGCCAACAATCTTTTTAGGATTGTTGGTGAGCAGGCGTATCTTTTTCAGGCCGATGTCCTTGAGGATCTGGGCCCCAATCCCGTAATCACGCAGATCAGCGGGAAAACCGAGGTCCAGATTGGCTTCCACTGTGTCCAGTCCCTCATCCTGAAGATGATAGGCACGCAGCTTGTTAACCAGGCCGATGCCCCTACCCTCCTGGCGCATGTAGAGGATCACGCCGGTTCCGGCCTCGGAGATAAGCTCGAATGAACGCTTCAGCTGCTCGCCACAATCACAACGCAGTGAGTGTAGTGCATCACCGGTGAGGCATTCTGAATGCACGCGCACAAGCACTTCCGCCTCCGCCTTTATCTCTCCCAGCACCAGGGCGAGGTGATATTCCTCAGACACGGTGCTCACATAGGTAAGGATGTCGAAGTCACCGTAGGGTGTGGGAAGTTTGGCTTGGGATACGCACTCCACCAGCTTTTCGCGGTGGCGGCGGTAGCGGATCAGCTCCGCTATAGTGATGATCTTCAACCCGTATTTTGTGGCAAAAGGGATCAGGTCGTCGAGACGGGCCATTTCCCCATCTTCGCGGATTATTTCACAAATCGCTCCAACCGGCGCACGTCCGGCCAATTTAACCAGGTCCACAGCTGCTTCGGTATGCCCCGCCCGTTTAAGCACACCCCCGGTTTCAGCCCAGAGCGGAAAGATGTGACCTGGCCGCATGAAATCATCAGCCCTGCTGTCGGGTGAAGCCAGGGCGATTATGGTCTTGGCCCGCTCGGATGCTGAAATTCCCGTGGTAGTGCCTTCCTTAACGTCCACTGTGATGGTGAATTTGGTACCGTGGCGATCAGTGCTGTTTCGCGTCATTAGAGGAAGGTCCAGACGTTTGAGGGATTCGGCTTCCATGGGTACGCAGAGCAACCCTTTGCATTGGGAAATCATGAAATTCACTTGTGAAGCTGTGATAGCGTCCGCCGCCATTACCAGGTCACCTTCATTTTCACGGTTCTCGTCATCAACCACGATCAGCATTCCGCCATCCGCGATGATCTGGATGGCTTCAGCAATCGTGCAAAAAGGGCTGTCGCCTTTTACTTCAGTCATTTTCACCATTCTTCATTATCGTTTAGGATCGAGAATAAATCCCTGGTGTCTGTGTCAATGCCAAAATAATTCTCCAGCCAGGCCATTGTATAATTAAAGTCTTGCGGAGGATCTACCTTGATATCCAGAGGCTTGCCTGAAATTGGTTGCACGAACTGCAGCCTCCATGCGTGCAAAGCCTGTCTCAGCAGATGGGTTGTGAGCAGTTGCGTCACTTTTCGTTTATAGTTTTCCGGAACTATGGCATGAACCTGCCTGCGGGTGTTGTAAAGAAGGTCTCCCAGAAGAGGCAGGTTGCGATGCGCAAAATGCACTCTGATTTGATGCATCCTTCCTGTTTCTAGTGATACCTTCACCAGCGAGAAGCAATGGAAGTACTTGATCACCTTGTAGTTGGTAAGCGACCATCGTCCTTCAGGGGTCACGCACATCTTGCGTGGATTGCTGATGCTACGGCCGATGTTGTCTTCAATACTGTCCTCGGCTGGGTCCGGAATTCCGCAAGTTATAGCCAGATAGGTTTTTTTCACCTGGCGTTGGGCGAACATATCGTTAAGCGCGCTTTGGACCGGGTCATTCTTAGCAATGACCATCAGACCGGATGTGCCTCGGTCAAGCCGGTGCACGATGCCAGGGCGATTGGCTTCCCGACCTCTGGAAAGGTCCTCCCTCCAGCGGAATACGATGGCATTCACCAGCGTCTGGTCAGATGCCCCGTAACCCGGATGGACTATCATACCGGCAGGTTTGTTGATCACGGCTATGTCGTCATCCTCATAAACCACATCCAGGGGAATGTTTTGCGGCACAACCTCTGCAGGCTTAAATTCCGGCAGGGATACATCCACCTCGTCGCCCTTGGTAAGCAGATAACTCTTCTTAACCGGGACCTTGTTCACCAGCACACGGTCTTCTTCTATCAGCTTCTCGATGAAGCTGCGGCTGTATAGCTCTTGGATGCGTAGATCTACCAAGTATCTGTCCAGACGGTCAGTCCCGTCTTTGTCGAAAACAACCTTAATCCTGTTTTGCATGCTCCGTGAAGACAAGTGTATAAACTCCACCGATTGAATCGCCCCTAGCGTTGCGCACGATGGCGCCGTTTAGCGTGGCCAGGCGTTGGTAATCGTTATCGGGTATCCTGTTGTCATAGAGATTATCGCCGTAACGCAGGGAATCGAATATCTTTTGAAAGATTCGCTGGTCATATTCACTTTTCAGCTTCAGGTCCTGGATATTGTTGCTCTCATTGAACATGGGGTAGCGCCGCCGCAGGGCGTCGTTGCAATAGCTGATATCGCCGTTATTGAGGGCGATCAGGACCCCCTGGGGCAGCAGGTTGATCATCTGTTTGATGCGCTGATCATGCTCGTAAATCTTGTTTTCCTTGGCCTGGTCAAAACCGTGGATGTTTCGCAACATTATCTTCAACCCTTCCAAAAGTGGCACAATATCCCTGTCTCCGGCATGGGCTGCCAGTTCGCCATCTATATTCACCTCGTAATTACCGTGGGCAATTTCGCTGACGATTTTGGCTGTGCGGCTCAGGGATTTCCTGAGCATCACCGGAATAAGGTTGTAAATAACCACACCGCAGACAAAGATAGCTAAAACTGAAACAATCAGGGTTGTTTGCAGATCATTGACCATGGTGGCCAAATCCGTTTTCCGGCTGATGATAATCCATAGCAAGAGTGTCTCCAGCAGGATCAGTCCCAGCAGGATGGATATGGCAAGATGATAGCGTTTGCTAATAGAGTGTTTCATGGCAGGTCCCTCTTGTTCGCGACGTCCCGGATCAGGGAGTCGATGGCGTTTTTTCTTCCCATTAGCATCATCACATCCCCTTCGTTGATTACATCATTGGCTCCGGGCATGTCATTCAGCCTCTGTTCCACCTTGTTCTTGCCCTCGTCAGTCACTGTCAGGTAATTGTATTTGATGGCAATCACATTTATCCCCCTGCCGGTGGGCAGAGCCAACTCCTGCAGAGACTTACCGACAAATTCCAAGGGCGCGACCAATTCAAGCACCACATGGCCGCTGGTTAGATTGTAGTACTCCAGGATGTTTTTCGATATCAGCGTATTAGCCAGTTGCGACCCCACCGTCTCTTCGGGCAGGATGGTGCGCTTAACTCCTATCAGTTCAAGGATACGGCCGTGCAAATGGTTTTCTATCTTTGCGTAGATAATGCCAACGCCAATTTTCTTGAGAATCGCGCAACTGAGGATGGATTCCTGGATGTTGCTGCCGATAGCCATGATCACTGCGTCAACTTCGTTCAGATTCATGTCCCTCAGAGAGTTTTCATCTGTGGAGTCCGTGCACACAGCCTGCGCGACCTTGCTGCTAATTTGATCCACCAGTTCCTGTTTTTTGTCGATGGCAAGAACTTCCATGCCGTTCTCTGCCAGGATCGTGGCCACGGTCATGCCAAACCGGCCCAGTCCGATTACCGCGTAACGTGCCATAATTATTCCCTTAGCCGATAGCTATATTTTCCTCGGCATAATTGATATTGGTTTTCCTGTTTCTAACTGCGAAAGCGTAGATCAAAGTCAGCGGACCGATCCTGCCGATGTACATCAGAAGAGTTATCAGAATTTTTCCTAGAATGGAAAGTGAAGGTGTGATACCGGTGGAAAGGCCCACTGTGCCGAAAGCTGAAATCACTTCGAACATAATCTTTTCAAAAGGTAAGGGTTCCACCAGTAACAGTATCAAAACTATGAAAAAGACCAGGGAGGCTGAAAGAAATACCAGTCCTGCTGCTTCCCGGAAATTGCTGGAAGGGATTCGCCGCTTGAACACGCTGATATCTCTTCTCCCCTTCAGCAGTGAGACCATCGTGAGCCCTAATATGGAAAAAGTTGTAGTCTTGATCCCGCCGCCTGTGGAGCCTGGCGAAGCGCCGACGAACATCAGAAACATGCTAACCAACAGGGTCGCTTTACCCATAGCACCGAAATCAAGTGTGTTGAAACCCGCCGTGCGCGTGGTAACAGACTGGAAGAAAGAACTCAGCAAGCGCTGATGGATTCCGAAGCCTTTCATCGTGCCGTAATACTCCATCACAAAAAAGGAGATCATTCCCCCCACAATGAGAAATGCGGTAGTTACCAGCACTATCTTGCTGTGCAGGGTCAGTTTCCGCACATTGTCGCGCTTGAAGAAATAGCGGTAAAGATCGATAATAACTGAGAACCCCAAACCTCCAAAAATGATAAGCAAAGGAATAACGATGCTTACCACAGCGCTGTCGCGAAACCCAACCAGATTATCCGAAAAAAGAGCGAAACCAGCGTTGCAAAAGGCTGAAACCGAGTGGAACATGGAGAGATAAAGCGCCCGGGCCAGCGAATGGTGATGATAAAACCTGCTGAAAAGCAGCGCTGCTCCTGTCAGTTCTATTATCCCGGTCACCAGCAAAATGTTTTTTAGGAGCTGAGCCAAGTTGATTCTGTTGGTGCCTCCCACCACCTGGCTCATAACGTTCTTGAGCTTCAGATCGATGTTTCTGCCCATTAACAGGGCGAAGGCTGTGGAAACTGTCATAATTCCCAACCCTCCGATCTGGATCAGCAACAGGATCACCACTTGCCCAAACCTGCTGAAATAGTTTGCGGTGTCATAGACTATCAAGCCTGTAACGCAGGTTGCTGAGGTTGAGGTGAATAGAGCGTTCACGAAAGGCGTCACTCTTTTTTGTGTTGATGCCACAGGCAGCATCAGCAATATGGTCCCGATAAGAATCACCAGGATAAAACTAAGCATCATGGTCACCGGGGGGTTGTCTGCCAGCCATTTGTAGATTCTGCCCCTAGAAAACCGGAAGAGGATGAAATCCAGTATGAAGTAAGTTTGCCGGACAAGCAGGAAGAAAATGACGAACCTGGCGTTGAAGTTCATCAGCAACAATCCCACCACCAACATAACCGTGTCGAAGATCACCACAATCGGGATGGCGCGTCCTTCCCTCAGCAACAGGCGGTGAAGGATAGCCAAGGCCAGCAGGAGCAGATTGACCCAGGCTGTGGCGGTTTGCACCAACTGATAATTTGAATAGTAGCTGATCAGGGGTTCCAGAAAAAGAACCAAAAGGCTCCACACGGCAAGCAAATATGCTGCCGCTTCCACTGGGCTCAGTATCAGCTTCAGGATTTTGCGCATATTCACTCAGCGGGCAGCGATGCCACTATTTCACTGATATCTTTAGCCACCGCTTCGATCTCCTGGCCGGCATCCACTTCAGAAAGCAGACCACGCTCGGCAAAAAAATCCTTCAAGGCCAGGGTCTGTTCGTAAAATTCAGCCAAACGGCGTGAGATAGCCTCTGGTTTATCGTCTTTGCGTATGATTAGTTCCCCACCGCAGGCATCGCATACATTTTCCACGCTTGGTGGATCGCTCACCAGATTATAGTTTTGGCCGCAATCACGGCAGATTCGACGTGAGGAAATCCTGGCAATGGCCTTGGCTTCGGAAAGTTCAAGGAAGAAAACTTGCCTCACCTCGAAGTGCTTCACCAAATACTCCGCTTGCATCAAAGTTCGGGGAAAGCCGTCAAAGATGATTCCCTTGCGATCTGGACGCAGCGATTGGTCTATGATGTCGAATACAAGTTCGTCGGGAACAAGTTCACCGCGGCTGATTATCTCACTCACCTGCAAACCGAGCTTGGTTTTTAGGGAGATTTGCTCCCGGAAGAGATCGCCAATACTGACGTGCTGGAACTGCAGGCTGTCGCTTAACAGGTCTGCCTGTGTGCCTTTCCCGCTACCCTGAATACCGAAGAACACGAAACATCGCATATAAAACACCTCAATTTTGGTAAATTATTCAGACACTCGCAAGCTGTCAAGCTTTTGCCTTTCCAGCACCACAAAGGCCAGCGCGTATTCTTTTTCGTGAGTCAGGGACAGGTGAACGCGATCTGCCGCCAGAGCGGTCAAACGTTCCAGCGCCCCGCCCCTGAGCAGAATGCCCGGTTTTCCGTTTTTATCTGTAAAAACCTCAATGTCCCTCCAATTCACCATGCCGTCCCAGCCCGTACCCAGAGTTTTCATCACGGCTTCCTTGGCGGCGAAACGGGCGGCGTAACTTTGTTCCGGGTTCGCTTTTCCCTGGCAATGGGTGATTTCGCCCGCGCAGAAAACACGTTCAACGAAGTTTGGATACCGTTCCAGCAGTCTGCGCACACGCTCCACTTTCACGATATCGGTTCCTATCCCCACTATCAATTCTACTCCAAATGCCTGCGCTCCAGTTCCAGCAGGCGCCGTTTGATTTCAATGCCTCCAGCATAGCCGGTAAGAGAGCCGTTCGAGCCTACCAACCGGTGGCAGGGAATCACGATGGGCAGGGGATTCTTATTTGCGGCCTGCCCCACCGCCCTACAAGCGCGGGGGCGACCGATCCGCTCAGCGAGTTGCTTGTAGCTACGGGTTTCGCCATAGGGGATTTCCAAAAGCGCGTTCCAAACTTCCTGTTGAAACTTCGTGCCAATGGGTTCAAGCTCCAGCTTGAAAGCCTTGCCATTTCCATTCAGATAGGCCAGCAACTGCTGGCAGGCTTTGGCTATTTCTGGCTCCAGGGCTTCTGCTGCCTTGCCTTTCTCCACAAAAAGCAGCTTGCGGAGTTTTCCTCGCTCCATAACCAGTTCAAGGCCCCAGTCCTCCCAATCCACATAGCCAACTTGCTGTTCGGCCATTCCTTACCTCGGTTGTTTATGTTGCCAAAAAAACGAGAGCCCCTTTCTCTGAAGTGAGTCTGGGGCTCTGAGGGATAGTGTTTCGCAATTAGGCAGTGAAACGTCTGCGCTCTTTGATGCGGCCCGCTTTGCCTTTGGCATGGCGCAAGTAAAAGAGTTTGGCCCTGCGCACCTGGCCATAGCGGACTATTTCAAGCTTATCGATGTTCGGCGAATTCTGCGGGAAAATACGCTCCACGGCAACGCCGTTCGATATCTTTCTAACGGTGAAGGATTTGGAGATTCCCGATCCGCGTTTCTGGATCACGATTCCCTGGAACACCTGGATGCGTTCCTTCGCGCCTTCTTTGATTTTATAATGGACCTTCACAGTATCGCCGGGGCGATACTCGGGAAAGTCGGTTCTGATTTGGTCTCTGCCAACTGTGTGCAGAATATCCATGGTTCCTCCCATATATGTACTCGGAAGAAAGGCGGTCCAACACGACGCTCACGGCACTACGGACGGACAGATGATTGTAGTCCCCCGGGCCTGTAACCGGCTCGAGGACGTGGTCCGCCGCTTGATGAACTTCATCGCATAATCCATAACCGGTGCCAAATATGAGCAAAACCGGCCTGTCATTTAGGGTGAGAGTTTTCAGATGTCCAAAGGATATCTGGTCTCGCAGCTTCCGCGCTGTCGTGGTAACGATGAGCGGACGCTTTTCTTCCTGCGTTGTTATCTCGTTTATCAACATATCGATCGAATCGCTGGGGCGAATCCGGGCCAGGACCTGGCTGCGCTGCGGATTATAGGGCAATCCCTGATCCTGCCAGAAGTTTCTGATGCTGTTGAGCAGTTCCTGCTGGCGGGGGTCGGCATGAACAATATAATAAGCTTTAACGCCGTAGGTTTCAGCCGCCCGGGCAATGTCATGGATGTCCAGGTTGCTGATGGAAGTGGTCACGGTCTCACCGGCTTTGTTCAGCACTGGATGATGCGTCAGGGCAATATAAAGGACGCTCATTTGCCCCGCTTCAGATCAGGACGTCTCACCCGGGTGAACCGCTTTGCGCTTTCGTTGGCCCAAGCTTGAATCTTGGCGTGATTGCCTTCACGCAGCACCGGAGGGACGCTCTGCCCCATCCAATTCACCGGCCGAGTGTAACAGGAAAAACCAAGTTCATCGCTGCTCGCGCTGAAGGAATCGCTGGTGGCGGATAAGATGTCTCCCAAAACACCGGGCAAGAGTCTCGCAACGCCGTCGATGAAAGCCAGGGCGGGAATCTCGCCACCCGAAAGGACGTAGTCTCCAATGGAGATTTCATCGCAAACAGCCAGGTCGCGCAGTCGCTGGTCAGTTTCCTTGTAGTGTCCGCAAAGCAAGATAACGCGTGGCAGGCCGGCATAGTATTCCAGCACCGCCTGATCGAGTTTGCGCCCCTGAGGGGTGAAATACACAACCGGGGCCCAGCTTTCCTTGACCAGTTCAGTGATCGCCTGATACACCGGTTCGGCGCGAAGCACCATGCCGGCGAATCCGCCAAAAGCATAGTCGTCCACCTGATTGTGCTTGTTTCCGCTATAGGTGCGGAAATCGGTGAACTCCACCTCCAAAGCTTTCATGGCTCTGGCGCGGGCGATCATGCTGCTTTCCAGAACGCTGGCAAAAGCTTCCGGAAAAAGGGTGAGGACGTTTATCTTCATGTGGTGCTGGTCGCCAAAAGGCTCTCGGCATTGATCAAAACGACCACTCCGGGATTGGGAATTACCTCGCCGACAAAATGGTCAACCTGCGGGATGAGTATCTCCGTCCCGTCGGGAGCGGTAACCACCAGTACATATTGCGCGTTATTGTGGAAATAGTCCGTCACCTTGCCGACTTCGCGGTCCTGAAAAACCACAGTGTAGCCCAGAAGTTCATCCGGTTCGTCGGATTCTTCTTCCTCTGGAGGTAGCGCCAGGATCACCTCGCGGTGAAGCTTTCGTTCCCTGTCTATTCCGTCCTCAGCAAATCTCAATCGCAGCTTACGATCGGATATGTCTCTATCACTAATAGTTACGAAAAACACTCTATCGCTGTTAAAGATCAGAAATATTTCTTCGGTTTCAGTCAGAATCTTGCGGTAATGCGGTTTCACCATCACCTGGAAGAAACCGTCCGCGTCCATTCCGCCTAAACGGCCGACGGCTGTCAGGTCCGAAACCTTCATCTACTCGATGATTTCGAGCTCGGCTCTCTTCCCCTGCTTGGTGCTGACGGCGTTGATGATGGTGCGCATGGCGCCAGCGGTGCGGCCTCTTTTGCCGATCACCTTGCCAATATCGGTCTTGGAAACACGAAGCTCGTAAAGAGTTATCTTGTCGCCTTGAATCTCTGTGATGTTGACTTCGCTTGGATCGTCAACCAGTGCCTTGACCATGAACTCAATCAGTTCCTTCATTTCTTACCTCTTGTGTGTTTTCTGCTGCTTTTCTGCTTTCTATTTTCTGCTCGTGCCGGATCTGCAGGATGCCAGCCTTGCGCAGCAGCGAACGCACGGTGTCGCTAGGTTGCGCGCCGACTCCAAGCCAATACAGGGCGCGATCTTTTTCGATCTGGATTTTGGAAGGGTTGGGTTTGGGGTCATACCAGCCAATGCTCTCTATGTACTTGCCGTCGCGGCTCACACGGGAGTCAATTGCAACAATCCGGTAAAAGGGCTGGTCGTTCGCTCCCATCCTTCTCAGTCTCAACTTGACCATTATTTCTCCTTGCTATTATCAATAAGATGAGTCTATTTTGCGCCAACATTTTTGTAAGTCCTATTTTCGTCAAGGGATTTCTCGCTGTGGAAAACGCAATTTTTACTTGACATTATTGCCCGGCTTGAATAAAAGAAGACCCATGGCATGAGAGGTGTCAATTGCGTACTTTACTGATCATCGCTGTGTGTCTTGTGTGCGTTGCAGCCACAGACGGACTTTACAATAATCCGGCACTTGAAGCCGCTGAATCAGCCAAACAGCTTTTTGAACAGGCATTGTCGCTGTATCAGGATGACGGGGCGGAGCAGGATCCAGCTCTGGCGGTGAAGTTGTTCCGTCTGGCCAAAGACGGTGGTGTAGACGAGGCACAGTATTATTTGGGGCTTTGTTACCTCCAGGGCTGGGGTGTCGGCAAAGATGAAAAGCAGGCGTTTCGCAGGTTTCATCTTGCTGCTGTTGCCGGTGTACCAAAGGCGATGACGGCTCTCGCAGATCTATATCTGGAAGGCGTTGGAACACAAGCCGATGCAGATATTGCCTTAAAGTGGTACATAAAAGCTGTTGCCGCCGGTGAATCCAGAGCGCTTGGCATCATCGGGGTAAGATTGCTGGAACAGGATAACCCTGATGTTGGCAGGGCACTAAAATACCTGCGCCAAGCTGCCTCGGAAGGTGATTCCAGGGCTCAGAACGCCATCGGCAGATGCTACAAAGAGGGAATTGGCTTCAAACCAGATTTGGCGAAGGCGATAAAGTGGTTCATCCGTTCTGCGGAACAGGGTCATCCGCCCGCCTTGGTGAATCTCGAGAACTGCTACATGAATGGCGAGGGAGTACTGAAAAACGAGGATGAAGCTTCCCGCCTGTACGCTCTCGCTGCGGAGCAAAACTACAGCTGGGGGCAGTTCAAATTGGCTGGGTGTTATGCCACGGGCCGGGGCATATACAGGAATTTGCCAGAAGCCATGCGTCTTTATCGCCTTGCGGCGGAACAGAATCTGCCCGAGGCTTGCTATAACTTGGGATACTATCTCCAAAGAACCGAAGCGGGGATCACGGCAAACTTGAAGGAAGCCGAGCTATGGTTTGGCCGGGCCGCGGAATTGAATTTCGCGCCTGGTCAGTTTGCCCTGGCTTTTTATAAATACCACGGCACAGGTATCGGTGTCAATCGCATTGAAGCCTTTCGTAACTTCAAACTGGCCGCGGAACAAGGCCACGCAGAGGCTCAGGGCTATCTCGGCCTGATGTATCTGAAAGGGCAAGGCACCTGGCCGAATCCAAAGGAAGCTGTCAGATGGCTGTCTTCAGGAGCGGCGGCGGGTTCCAAGGAAGCGCAGTATTGACTGGGCACCCTGTATGAAAGCGGAAAAACGGTGTCCATGGATCAGGAGCGCGCTTTCAACATGTTCCGGCTTTCCGCTTTGCAAGACCATTCGGAATCCCAGAACAAACTCGGGGAGTGCTATCTCTACGGCTGCGGGGTGGAGCGTGACAGTCTGGAAGCCTATTACTGGTTCATGCTCTCAAGTTCGTTCGGCAGCGTTGACGGATATACCAACAGGATCAAACTTATGCAGGAACTCTCGCAGGAACAGATAGACCTGGTCAACAGCCGGGCGGATGTCTGGCTTGAAGAACGTGGCATGTGGGTGCATACCTCCTATTTCAACAAATGAGGTTATCCCGGATTTCGGGTTCACCCAGGTTCGTTCTTAGCCCTCGCTGATGTTTCCCTGTATTGCCTCCCGCCAAATGCCCGCATAAAATGCGGGAATCATGCGGGGGCATGCTAGATGGGAACTAGCAGGGGTTAAGGAGGGACGGATGGTTTCTTATGTCGCTTCTGTGTTATCTTGATCCAAAGCCAGGTGGGCTATCTTGTCCACCAGGTCCACAAAGCTGATCCCCACGGCCTTGGCTGCCATCGGGGTCAGGCTGAGCGTCGTCATCCCGGGGAGGGTGTTCACTTCCAGGAAATACGGTTTTTCTCCGTCATAGCGAAAGTCTATCCGCGCGTAGCCCCGCAAGCCGAAAACCTGCCACAGCCGTACAGCGTATGTCTGCATCAATTGGGCCACTGATTCTTCGATTGGGGCTGGGGCCAGATACTCAGTGCGTCCGGCGTTGTATTTGTTGTCATAATCATACCAGCCACTCAGTGGCTTGATCTCAACCAAAGGCAGGGCCTGGCCGTCAATCACGGTAGCCGTAAGCTCGCGGCCTGGGATGAAGCGCTCCAAAAGCGCGCTGGAGCTGTATTTAAGGGCATGCTGAGATGCTTCCCGAAGCTGCTCTACACGCTCCACTTTGCTGATGCCGACCGAAGAGCCGCCATCGTTCGGCTTTACGATCAGGGGTAGCCCCAGCTTGTCCACTATGCCCTGAAGGTCGCGGGGATCATTATAATCGCCCAATTGGTCACCGCGAAGCAGCACCCAGTCAGCAACAGGCACCCCCTCCTCCCTGGCCATCAGTTTTGACACGTATTTGTCCATGGTGAGGGCGCAAGCCTGGAACCCCGACCCCGTGTAGCGCAATCCAGCGAGGTCCAGAGCGGCTTGCAACTGCCCGTTTTCACCAGAACCGCCGTGCAAACCAAGAAAGACGAGCTCGGTTTCCAATTCCTGCATCCGCTCGATCATTTGGCCCAAGGTTGAAAAATCAGCCGGATCAAGTTCCGTGACCTCATAACCATTTACTCTCAGCCCCTCCGCGACCGCCGCTCCACTCAACAGCGAAATCTTCCGCTCGGAAGAGTCGCCGCCTTTCAAAACTGTTATTCTTTCCATGTTTCCTCTGTTTGTCAGCTTATATAAACCGCCTCAGCGCACTATCTTGAAGAACATCTCCAAATCAAGACCCAGAGCTGCTTTGAACCTTGCCACATCAGGATAGTTCGCGCCGCAGAAATCCAGGCAGGCAAACCTATCCTTGAGCATCTCCACCAACAGCAGGCTGTGCAAGGTGCTCGCCCCACTTTTAAAGCTACTGGGAAGGGTGCTGCGCATGATGGAATAGCCGCGCTGGTCGTTTATGCCGCCTAACACTATGTTGGTGCTGACAATGCGGTCCTGCTCCATCAGGTTGAACTGAGCCAACAGGCCATCCCGGTGCAACCGCTCCATCCAAGTCTGCAAGGCTTTGTAGGACAATCCCAAGCTCTTTTCTTTGCGGTCGTAGAGGTCCTTGATCAAAGTGATGAATTCCTCCGGACGGAATTCCTCCACCAGCTTGTAATCGTGTTTCCTGGCGGAACGCAGTTTCTCGCGTTCGTCTCTCAGCATTTTCATTTCTTTGGCGCTGTTGTAGGAGAAAGTGTAATAGGGTAAGACTTTCAATCCCTGCCAGGTGAATCCGCGGACGTCATAATTGTGCGGCGACAGGTTGAATTGCATCCGCTTATAGCGGGATTTCAGCCACTTCGCCACTTCCGTGGTTACCTTGAGTTCGTCCAGCAGATTGCGGTTCTGCTCACGCTCCGGTTCCCAGAAAAACCACAAACCCTGATAGTAAGAACTCATGGGACAGATCAGCCGCCTCAGGCCCAGGCTCTTTTTTTCATATAGCGGCAGCACCGCGACCAGTTGTTCGCCTTTGTGACAAAGCAATTGCAGCGCTTCCAGCTGATGCAGTTCCTGAACCGCCAGCATAAAGCGCGAATCAATCCAGATGGGGGGAGACGGCAAAGCCTGGTCGGAAGGAGCGCGGAGACTTATGTCATACATATGAGTGCTTTTTCAGGATGTTGATCAGTTCCTCAAGTTGGAAGGGCTTGAGGATATAATCGGTGAAACCTTCCTCCATCGCCCCGGAAACTGTTTTCACGCCAGAATAGCCAGTCATGATCAGACAAAACACGTTCGGATAGGCCTGACGAACCTCACGCATCAGTCTAATCCCGCTGGCTTGCCTGTGGCCGTGGTCGATCAGGGCCAGCCCATATTGTTCTTTTTGCAAATGCTCCTCCGCCTCCTTGCGGTTCTTGGCGATGTCCACAACATATCCTCTTGAGCGCAAAAAGTCGCCTATGACTTCTCGCAGAAGCCGGTCGTCGTCAACCAGCAGGATTCTTGTGTTCATTTCACCGCCTTGGCTTGGGTTGATTTTTCCACACCGCGTCCTGCCCTTTTCAAGCAATTGTCGGAGTGGTGTTTTTAGTCTGACTTGCATTTTCAGAAATCCCCACAAAAATGTCAACTAAAATAATCCAGACCCATCTGCTTTTCCCCTTGTTCTGAATTTCATTTTTATATTGACTGAATTCGGACTATATTATTAGTGGAATCACAAATACTGATGAGGTACCAATGAGAGGAAAAGTCAAGTGGTTTAACAAGAATAAAGGTTACGGCTTTATTATTACCGAAGACAACAAAGAATACTTCGTGCACTGGAAGTCCATCGTCACAAATTCCCCCAGGGAGTTGAAAGTGCTCGAACAGGACGAGATCGTCACTTTCGATTTGATGGAAACAGACAAAGGCACCCAAGCTATCAATATTATCAGGATTTCCGGCTGAAATCCAGCCAGATCCATGTTCTGATCAGGGGCGGAAGCACGTTGCTTTTGTCCCTGTTTTTTTGACCTATGCCATTTCTGCCCACGAACCTGAAGGAAGCCCAAACCCGCGGCTGGAGCGAACTTGACGTTATAATCGTCACCGGGGACGCCTATGTGGACCATCCCAGCTTCGGAGCTGCCATCATTGGCCGACACCTGGAAGCAGCCGGGTTCCGCGTGGGAATCATTCCACAGCCTGATCCCGCCAGGGACGGGGATTTTACCGTTTTGGGAGAGCCCCGCCTGTTTTTCGGCATCACGGCTGGAAACATGGATTCCATGGTCTGCAACTACACGGCCCAGCGCAAAAAACGCAATGAGGACGCCTACAGCCCCGGCGGCAGGGCGGGTTTGCGTCCGGACCGTGCTTCCTTGATCTATGCGAACGTCCTGAAGCGGCTCTACAAAAAGGTTCCGCTGGTATTGGGAGGCATCGAGGCCTCGTTGCGCAGATTGGCCCATTACGATTTCTGGCAGAACAAAGTGCGGGGCAGCCTGCTGGCCGATACCAAAGCCTCCCTTCTGGTTTACGGGATGGCGGAAAATGCGGTTGTAGAGATAGCCCGGTCTTTTCGGGAAGGCAAACAGGCAAACGAACTGACCGAACTCCCCGGGACCGTGGCTTTCAGTCCGGAACCACCTTCCGAGGATGATCTGGTGCTGCCTGACAACCTCGTCTGCGCTGACAAACTCACCTTTCACCGCATGACCCACCTCTTCGAGGAAAACCAGCATACCAGAACCCTTTTCCAGTTGAACGGCGGCCGCTGGCTGCGGCATAATCCTCCAGCGAAAACGCTTTCGCGAAATGACATGGACGCGCTCTACGCCCTGCCTTTCGAGCATGCCCCCCATCCGCGATACGGCCAGCAAAAGATTCCGGCCTTCGAACAAATCAGGGATTCGCTCACCTCTCACCGGGGCTGTTACGGTGGCTGCAATTTCTGCGCCATTTCTTCACATCAGGGTCGGGCCATCCAGTCCCGGTCGGCAGATTCCATCGTTAACGAAGCCAAAAGCCTCTCCACTCGCCGCAAGAAAGCCATAACCATCACCGATGTGGGCGGCCCCACTGCCAACATGTATGCCTCGAGCTGTGAACTGGGCTGGCCGGAAAGCTGCAAACGCGCATCCTGCCTCTATCCGAAGATTTGCCCCCGGCTCAAGCCAGACCATCAGGAGCAGCTTCGTCTGCTGGAAAAGCTGGAGCATCTGCCCCAGGTTAATCACGTTTTCATCGCTTCCGGAATCAGGCACGACCTGGCTTTACGAAGCCCCGACTACATCTCATCCCTGGCCACAAAACACACCGGAGGACGTCTAAAGCTTGCCCCCGAGCACAGTGTGCCGGGTGTTCTGCGTCTGATGGGAAAGCCTGATGTCAGCAGCTTTGAAGAGTTTTCCCGCGAGTTTCTCCATGCCTGCAAACAAGCCGGCCTCAAGCGCCAAATCATCCCCTACATCATCATCGGCCATCCCGGCACCACAATCCAGGACGCTCTGGAACTCCGCAAATGGCTGATCCGGAACCGCCTGAAGGTGGAACAGGTGCAGGAATTCACCCCAACGCCAATGACGATCAGCACCTGCATGTATTACACGGGACTGGATTATTACACCGGCAAACCCATCCACGTGCCGAAACCTTCAGAGATCAGGCGCCAAAAAGAACTCGCCCTCTGGCATTTGAATTGATATCCTCCCCGACCCTTTCACTCATCGGAGCCTCTGCATTCATCAAAAGCCTCGCTCCAAGCTGATTTCAGCTTTTGTTGGCTGTTTATTCGCCCTTTGCCCTATCCCACTCACAACCCATTCACTTCCCGCTAACTTCCCGTTTGAAGTGCGGGAACTCAGCGGGAGGCGAAAAAGAGGTGGACTGGAAGGGGCAAAGGAAGGGTAAACCACCGGGAAAAACAAAACCCGGGCTTCCACCCGGGTCTGATAGTGTTGGTCGGGATGACAGGATTTGAACCTGCGACCACTTGAACCCCATTCAAGTACGCTAGCCGGACTGCGCTACATCCCGGACCGTGGAACCTAAAAAAAACATACCCCGTTTTTGACAAGCAAAATTTGTATTTGACATCCCGGCCCCTTTGGAAAGGATGGTCTATTCGTTAGCGCAAGTGTGCATTGAAGCCGCAAGCGCCAAGTTTCAGAAAGGAAGATGAAGATACAGTGAGTTTGATCCGTGCGCGTGATTTGTCGCTGGAGTTTGGCGGCAATTACATCCTGGACCAGGTGGACTGCAGTTTGGAGCAGAACAGCCGGGTGGGGCTGATCGGGGCCAACGGTTCCGGTAAGACGACCCTCATCCGCTTGTTTCTTGGCTTACTGCAGCCAAGTTCCGGAGAGGTTTTGCGCGCCAGGAACTGCCGCGTGGCCTGGCTGCCGCAAGATTTCAAGCTCGAACCGGACATCACACTGCTGGAGCATGTTCGCGCCTCCCGAGCCGACCTGATTTCCCTGGGAGATGAGATAGACCGCCTCTCCCGGGAACTTGCTGCCACCCACAGCGCGGAGACCGAAGCCCGGCTGAATCTTTGCGTGGAGCGCTACACCAGCTTGGGCGGCTACGAGTTTGAAAACGAGCTTAAATATGTACTCACCTCGCTTAACCTGCCGCCGGATATTTGGAACAAGCGCTGCGGAGATTTCAGCGGCGGCGAGCAAACCCGTATCTGCCTGGCCGCCATCCTGTTGCTGGAGCACGAGTTGCTTATTCTGGACGAGCCCACTAACCACCTCGACCTGGCGATGATGGCCTGGCTGGAAAGATATCTGCTGAAGCAGGCCAAACCCTTTCTGATCGTATCACACGACCGCCAGTTCCTGGATAACACCGTGAGCAGCATCTGGTGCCTGCGCGAAGGCCAGATATCTATTACCAAGGGTAATTACAGCTCTTTCAAGGCCGCTGACGAAATCGCCTGCCTCAGCCAGGAACGCCAGTATGAGCGCCAGCAAAAGTTCATCGCGGAAACCCAAGCCTACATCCAGAAATTCATCGCCGGAACCCGCACCAGTTCAGCCCGTTCGCGCCAAAAGATGCTTGAGCGGATGGAAATAGTGAAAAAGCCGGGCCAGCAGAAGCAACTGCGACTGCCCGTGGCGGCCGGAAAACGTAGCGGCAATGACGTTTACACCCTCACCAACCTCTGTTTCGGCATCCCGCCGGAGCTCGAGCTTGCCCGGGAGCTTGACCTCAAAGCCCATTACCGTGATCGTATCTGTGTTATAGGACCAAACGGATGCGGTAAAACCACCCTTTTGAACATCCTTCTCGGGGAACACGAGATCATGGGCGGCAGCCTCAAAACCGGTGCCAGCCTCGATATTGGCTATTACGACCAGCATCAGGTATTGCTGGATGACAGCCTCACCGTGATGGAAACCATCTGGCAGCTTGTGCCTCAGGCACCGCAGGGCTATGTTCTGGGCTGGCTGGCGCGCTTCGGCTTCCGCGGCGACAATGTGGATAAAAAGGTTCACGTGCTTAGTGGCGGCGAGCGTTCCAGGCTTTACCTCTGCCAGATGATCCACGAAAATCCCAATCTGATGATACTTGACGAACCCACCAACCATCTTGATATTGACATGACCGACGCCCTGCTGGAAGCGCTGAAAGCCTTTTCCGGTACAATCATCTTCGTTTCCCACGACCGCTGGTTCCTCAGCCAACTGGCCACCAAGTTCTGGGTTTTCCGGAAGAAAACCTCACCAGAAGGAATCTACACTACCGTGGAGGAACCCGACTGCGACTGGCAGAGAGCGATCGAGCTGTCTTTCGAGGAACCGGAACTGACCAAGGCCCCTCCCCCACCCCGTGAGCGCAAAAAGAAGGTAAATCCCTGGTATCTGGAGCAGATACATCTGAGTATTGAACAGGGCGGGCAACGCCTCGGAGAACTGCAGAACGAGCTTGAATCTATCCACGCAGAGCTTTCGCGCTCGGAAACTTATGCGGAACCGGGACGCCTTAGCACCCTGCAAACGCGGATGGCTGAGCTCGAAAGCGAGATCGGGACCTTGGAAAACCAGATAGACGAATGGGAAGAGCAGTATCTGCGGCAAAGCTATGAACAATAAGCGGATAGGCTTCACCACCTCATTCCCCGTTGAAGTGGTTTTCGCGGCGGGGCACACTCCGGTTGACCTCAACAACATATTTGTGGAGGGTGATTCAGCTACGCACGTCCGCAACGCTGAGCTGAAAGGCTTTCCGCGCACAATCTGTGCCTGGATAAAGGGTAATTACGACGCTGCCCTCAGCGCTGACCTTGATGAAGTTGTCGGCATTGTGCAGGGAGATTGCTCAAACGGCGCTTCGCTAAGCGCGATGCTGGCAGAAGCAGGATTGCCGGTCTGGCATTTTTCCTTTCCGCTGGAGCGCACCTGGGAAGCGTTGGATGCCGAGATAATCAAACTGGAAGCGCATTTCGAAGTTAGCAGGGATGAGGTGATGAAGGTGAAAAGACGCCTGGATGCCATCCGCGCCAAGCTTAAAACGCTGGATGAATGGACCTGGCGCGAACGCCTTGTGACCGGCAAGGAAAACCATATCTGGCTGGTGAATTCGTCTGATTTTTGGGGCGATCCTGATCGCTTCGAAGAAGAGCTCGATTCCTTTCTGCGCGAGGCCGCCAACCGCGATCCCATACCCTCCGGGCTGCGCTGTGCCTATCTTGGCGTGCCTCCCATATACCGTGATATCTATGACAGCATCGTTCAACAGGGCGCGGATGTGCTCTACAATGAGGTGCAGCGCCAGTTCGCGATGCCATCTCTATTGCCGGACATCGTGGACCAATACCTCGCTTACACCTATCCCTACAGCGTTTTCGAGCGTCTGGAGGATATCCTGCCCCAGCTCAGCCAGCGCCGCATCGACGTGGTGATTAGCTACACCCAGTCTTTTTGCCATCTGCAGATCGACAACATTCTGCTAAAAAAGCACATCGACCTGCCCTTCCTCACTCTCGAAGGCGATCAGCCGGAAGCGCTGGATAACAGGACTCTGCTGCGTTTGGAGAGTTTTTTCGAGGTGCACGGATGAAGCGGGTTCTGCTGGCCATGAGCGGTGGTATCGATTCCGCTGTGAGCGCCGTTTTGCTTCAGGAACAAGGTTTCGAAGTGATGGGTGCCACGATGCGTCTGCGTAATTCTGATGGTGACCCCTACGGTGTGAGCAGCGGCTGTTTTGGCCCCCAGGAACCGCAAAACCGGCAAATACTGGAACGGGTGGGGAAAAAACTCGGCATCCAGATCCTGACAATTGACCTGAGCAAGCAGTTCGAAAACGAGGTCCTGGAATATTACCGCTCCAACTATTTAGAAGGAAGGACACCCAATCCATGTGTGGTCTGCAATTCCCGGCTGAAATTTGGCCTGCTGCCCAAAATGCTGAGGGACAAAGGCATGAAATTCGACCTTTTTGCCACCGGACACTATGCCAGAACCCGCTTCTGTGAACAATCCGGGCGCTGGCAACTGCTCAAAGGCAGCGATTCCTTCAAAGACCAGTCCTATTTCCTTTGCCTGCTTACACAGGCACATCTTGCCACCACGCTTTTCCCCCTGGGCGAACTCACCAAAGCCAGGGTGAGGGAAATTGCCCGTCTGCACAGCTTGGATTTTCTGCTCAGCAAAGCCGAAAGCCAAGATTTCCTGAGCGAGGAGGACCATCCCCGCCTTTTCAAATCGGCTAAAATCGAGCCGGGAGAAATGGTCGATCCCCTCGGCAAAGTTGTGGGAAATCATCGCGGCTTGATACATTACACTATCGGCCAACGCAGGCATCTGGGCCTTAGTGGAATGTCCGAACCCTGGTATGTGATTGGACTTGATAATAAGCGAAACCGGGTGAAAGTAGGTCCCCAAAGCTTTCTATACAAAGACCGCCTCACGACAACCAAGGTAAACTGGGTTTCAATCCAGCCCACCAGCGCTGAAACCCGCGCCGAAATAAAGATCCGACTGGGCCATAACCCCGCTCCCGGCACACTCCGAATCCTGGCAAACGGCTCTGTCGAGGCGGTGTTCGATACCCCGCAAATGTCAATAACCTCGGGGCAATACGCTGTTTTTTACGATGGAGACATCCTTTTGGGAGGAGGTACCATAGCCTGATGTATTATGTGATTAAAGTCCTTGTTTCTGCCGCCCTGATCGTGCTGGTCAGCGAGATTTCCAAACGCAGCACTATCTTGGGAGCGGTGCTGGCCTCCATCCCGTTGGTTTCTTTCCTCGCCATCCTCTGGATATACCTTGAAACCAAGGACACGGCAAGGATCGCGACTCTTTCCACGGAAATCTTCTGGCTGGTGCTTCCCTCGCTGGTCTTTTTCATCCTCTTCCCGGTTCTGCTGAAGCGCGCTATGAATTTTTATCTCGCCTTTGCCATCTCCACGCTGGTGATGGTGGGCTGCTATTTCATAACGCATTGGTTGATAAAGCTGAAATGAAGTCGGGAACGGCCTTACAGTACTGATGATGGCGTCCTGACGGGCGTGGTTTAATGACGGAAAGAAGCAGGGATAAACGATGTCCAAACCCGCTCGAATATCTATTGACACAATCTGCACAGGCAAAACGATGGGCATATGATTAGTATAAAATGGGATAAAAATCGCTGTCCAAATAACATTGAACTGCCTTCGGGCTGGGTTTTTTACACCTTCCGGCAAGGCGACGAGCCTTTGTGGTGTGGCATCACACCCAATGTGGCACAGCGTTTGAAGGTCATCCGCCAGAAAGCGGAAAACGACTCCCGCTATGGGGAAAATTCCTCTGCCGCGGATACTTTGCGGATAGAAAGCTATCCGCGGGCGATCGACGCCCTAATCCGCTTCAAAGTCTTTCTAAGCAAGCAACAGCCCCGTTTCCAGCATGCCATGCGGACCAGCCGTGACTATGTATATCTTGCCCTCGATGCCCGCCGCTTCCCCTTTGTCTGCGTAAAAGAGGACACAAATGACGACTGGACATATCTGGGGCCATGGCGCGGACGCTTTTTCCTTACCGATGTGATAGACAGCTTCGCGCGCATCCTGAAGCTACCCAACTGCGAAACTGACAGCCATCCCTGCGAGAAGCTGGAAAGCGGCGCCTGCCAGGGCTGGTGCCAGGCCTTCGCGGAGGATCTTAGCGAAGACCAGAAACCTGATCTGGAAAAGCTCGAGATCCTTCTGCGCGAAACATATCTGCATCCCCAAAACGGCATTCTGGAGATGATCTCAAAAGAACGCGACCGCTATTTCGATGATCTCGAATTTGCCAAGGCGGACCTGCTGGATGACGAGATCGAAAAACTGACCCAATACCGCGACTGGCTCAATTTTCTTTACGTGACCAAGTCTTTGAATTATAATGAAGAGAAATTCGGTGTGATGAACGGCCTTATGAGCTGGTGTCTGTATGAAGGGGTGAGCTACGAATTCGCCAAAGCACCGGTCTCCTATCGGGACAACGAGCTGCTGGCGATCAACCTAATCGACACCGATGAAGCAAGATTGCTCTATGAATATCATGTTAAACATCGTAAAGGATAGTCTATGTACAAACAAATAGATGAGTTGGATATTGTATTTAGCAGCCATCAGGGCAAAGTTCGGGATATTCACGACCTTGGCGACAAACTGCTGATCGTCACCAGCGACCGCATTTCCGCCTTCGATGTGGTTTTCCCCGATCCGCTTCCCGGCAAGGGAGTGATCCTCAATCAGATCGCGGCGCACATCTTCAGAACTACCGCGAACATCGTTCCCAACCATTTCATCACCGACAAAATCGAGGACTATCCGCCTGAACTGAGGCCTTTTAAGAGTTATCTTGAGGGACGCAGCATGTTGGTGAAAAGGCTGCGCGTCATCCCCGTGGAATGCATCGTGCGCGGCTACATCAGCGGCTCTGCCTGGAGCGAATATCAGCAGTCGCGCAGCATTGGCGGCATGGCCATAGAAGAAGATTTGCGCGAAAGCCAGAAATTCGCCCAACCGCTTTTCACTCCATCAACCAAGGCCTCAACCGGCCACGACGTGAACATCAGCTTCGAGCAGATGAAACAGCACATGGATCCTGCCATTGCCGATTACATCAAGGAAAAATCCCTCGAACTATACAAATGGGCACACGCGAAGCTGCTGGATAAAGGCATCGTATTGGCCGACACCAAATTCGAATTCGGAGCCCTCGGCAGCGATATAATCCTCGCCGATGAAGCCCTTACCCCTGATTCCTCGCGCTTTTGGGACCTTTCGCTGTATGAGGTTGGGCATAGTCCTGCCAGCTTTGATAAGCAGATCGTGCGCGATTACCTCATCAGCACAGGTTGGGACAAACAACCGCCCGCGCCGTGCCTGCCGGAAGAAATTGTGCATAAAGCACTTGAGAAATACCGGCAAATCCGAGACCTAATCGTTGGAGATTGATCCATGCCCAAAAGAATATGCATAGTGGATGACGAAGAAAGCATAATCGCTGGTCTGAAACAGGAATTGGAGACGCTCCGCCCCGCCTGGAAAGTGGTGGGGTTCAACAGCGGTTTGAACGCCATCAGAGAGATCATCAGCGGCGGTATTGACCTCGTTATCACAGATATAGCCATGCCGGACATGGACGGCTACGAGCTTTTCTGGCGTATAAAAGACCACGATCCCAGCCTGCCCGTGATCATGATGACGGGCTTCGGCTACGACCCCAACCACGTGCTGGTGCGGGCCAAAACCGACGGCCTGCAGGATATTCTGTTCAAACCGTTCGACATCGACAAACTGATAGCGTTGATCGAAAGCAAACTTGAACCGGAAGGTTGATTGACGGATTTCGCAGACCGGCACCTTAAACGCCCCTCACCGCTCAGCGACCTTCTCAGTCCCCTTGGCCGGATCAACTCCCTTTTACAGACACAGCGCCGTAAGCGGCTTTCCAACAATGCCTGGCGTCCACATTGCAAGGTGATAAGCATCGGTAACATCGTGTGCGGAGGCAGCGGAAAAACACCTTTCACCATCTATCTTGCCGCCCTTATGCAAGCTTCCGGATACAGGGTCGGAGTTTCGCACAGAGGCTATAAGGGCGGACTGGAAAAATCCGCTCCCACGCTGATTTCAGGCAGGGATGGCTTACTGCATGAAGTTGAAGCTGCGGGCGACGAAGCTCTGCTCATCGCCAGCCGTCTGCCCGGCATCCCCGTGGTGGTGGGAAAACACCGTGTGGCAGCAGTTTCCCTGTTGCTGGCTAAGTATCCCGATCTTGACGCGGTGCTTCTGGACGACGCGTTTCAGCACCTCAGCATCGCCCGCGACCTAGATGTAGTCTGCTTCGACGCGGACACCGGCTGCGGCAACGGAAGGGTTCTGCCAGCAGGATATTTGCGCGAACCTCTCTCTGCCCTCAACTTCGCTTCCCTGATCGTTGTCAACCACAAACACCCTTACCGCGAAACAGAAGCTGGTAGTGACTTTTGGGCTGAATTTCGCCAACCCTTGCTCCACTGCAGGCTGCAACCGCGGGATGTGGTCACGGCAGATAGCAAAGCGATAGAAATCTGCAGTTTAAGGAGGAAAAAGCTGCTGCTGATAAGCGGAATAGCAAATCCCGACTCGTTTGAAGCAACTCTGAAAGCAGCAGGGCTAAGCCGGCTGCACCACTTCCGGTTTGCCGACCACCACGCTTTCACAAACAAAGCAGAGATCAGGCGAATGGCTTGCCTGGCCAGAAAATACGGAGCCGAAACGCTGCTTTGCACAGAAAAGGATCTGGCGAAACTGGCGCGGCACGGGGAATTGAGGGATATGCTGCTGGCATTGAGGATGGATCTCGTTTGCGAGGACGAAGAGGCATTGATGGAGTTGCTAAAGCTTAAAGTTCCTCTTTTATAAGATATAGATAACGCCATGGGTATGAATGTGTTAATTGGTGTTAGAAGTAACCGGGAAGAAGCAATGCCGTCTGGCCATGAAGGCCTTGCCCCGTGTCCCTGAAGCGCCTCCCGCATGATGCCCGCATTTGATGCGAGTATTTTGCGCGGGGCGTGAGAGGGGAGTGAATTCGGGCGCTAAGGACGCAACTGGCAGGATATTGCTGTGGGGAAAGTAGCTTTTACTCTCTATGAAATAGGTTTCTCTTACAAAGGCTCTCTTTCAAACGCCCACAAGGGGCTATTGATCCAGATTATTGGCAAAGGCTTGCCACTGAGCCGCGACCACGATGCCAGCCGTTTCCGCCCGCGTGATAAGATCCCCCAAGGTGATCTCTGTCAAACCCTCCATCAGCTTGAATTCCGCCTCGCTCCATCCACCTTCCGGTCCGATCAGGAAACATGGCCGTCCCACCTCTTCCTCCGTCAAATGATGCAACCATCTATCCGGTTTGCGTTCCGAGCAGAGGATGGGAGTATAACCGGCTTCGCGAATGGTTTCCAAAGCGGTTTCGAGCTTTTGCGGATGACGTATCTCAGGCAGCCAGGGATTGTCGCATTGCTTGGCGGCGGCAAGGCTGATCCTGCCAAAACGGGTTATGGTATTGTCAATGGCCTGGTGTATCGAATGCTCCGTGATGAGAGGAACCAAAGCCGATACGCCAAGTTCGGTGCATTTTTCCACCAGCAGCTCATCGTTTCGGTTCCTGAGGAGGGCGAAAGCTATCGCGAAGGGATGCCTCCGCTCTTCTGGGAATTTTATCTCCGTGAGCCTCAACAGGACCGAGTGCGCCTCCAGTTTTTCCACCTTTGCGGTGGCGAGAGTGCCTTTGCCCGAATTAAGCAGCAAAATATCTTTTAGGCGGCGTTTGGCCACCCGTGCCAAATGATGGAATTCCTCGCCTTCGAGCCTTACAAGACTATCTGCTTGCAGCCTTTCCAGACCGGGATAATAAACAGACGGCATCGCGCTACTCTGATTATGTGAAGAAATCCTTCAGCTTTTCCTTGAAGGTCTTGCCGGGCTTGAGTTCGCGCTTCTTGTTGAGATCAGCGAGACGTTTGTAAAGCTCTGTTTCCTCGCGTGATAGCCGGCTGGGAGTATGGACGTTTATCCGCACGATGAGGTCACCGCGGGAATCGCTGTAAAGGCCCTGGATGCCTTCCCCCTTGAGACGGAATTCCCTTCCGCTCTGGGTTCCAGCGGGAACTTTCATCCTGGCTTTGCCGGTGATGGTGGGCACGATGATTTCGTCTCCCAGCACAGCCTGCGTGAAATGCACAGGAAACTCGAGGACCACATTGTTGCCGTGGCGCTCGAAAAGATCGTCCTGCCTTTCGTTTACCTGCACCAGCAAATCGCCATGGGGGCCGTTGCGCGGGCCGATATGGCCCTGACCGCGCACACGCAGGATTTGTCCTTCCTCCATGCCGCCGGGAATCTTGACCTTGATTTCTTTCGTCTTGGCCATTCGGCCTTCGCCGTAGCATTTGGAGCATTTATTGCGGATGATCTTGCCTTCCCCGCGGCAGGAAGGACATTCGGAGACCGTCTGCATCTGTCCGAACAGCGATTGGCGCACTGTTCGCACCTGACCAGTGCCGCGGCATTGGGTGCAGGTTTCGGTGTTTCCATCCGCGCTGCCGCTGCCGTTGCAGGCGTCGCAAGCTGTTTTGGCGTTGATCTTTACGGTCTTTTCGGTGCCGAGGGCGATTTCTTTCAGACTAAGTGAGAGCTCGATGCGCAAATCGCTGCCCTTGTTGGAGCGCGACGACTGCCCTCCACTTCTTCCAAAACCTCCGCCAAAGATGGTGTCGAAGATGGAGCCGAAGCTCCCACCGCCAAAGAGGTCGCTGATGTCTTCAAAGCGGCTGAAATTTTCCCAGTTGAAGCCGCCGCTGCCAAACTGTTGATCGATGCCAGCGTGCCCATACTGATCGTAAATCTGGCGCTTATCCTTGTCGGAAAGGACCTCGTAGGCTTCGGAGGCTTCCTTGAACTTCTCCTCCGCTTCCTTGTTGTCCGGATTCTTGTCAGGATGGAACTGCATCGCCAGTTTGCGATACGCTTTTTTGATCTCGGCTTCATCTGCCGTCTTGGGCACGCCCAAAACTTCGTAATAATCTCGTTTCGCCACTTTTACTCCTCTGCTCGCGAATAAGGTGAGGCCCCGGCGAAAGATATTCCCCGCCGGGACCTTTCATATTTATTTATCATCCACAACTTCGAAATCGGCGTCGATTGGGCCTTCAGATTGTTGCGCTTCTTCGGCAGGCGCTTCTCCCTGGAAACCCTGTTGGTCAAAGCCGGAGGTGTTTGGTCCTTCCGTGCCTTGCTGCTGCTGCGCCTGAGCGTAGATGATCTCGCCGAGGCGCTGCGCTTTCTGTGCCAGGTTCTGCTTGATTGATTCGATTTCGGAAGCCTCAGTTGCTTTTTCCATACCCTCTTTGGCGTTCTTCAGCTCTGCTTCGAGCTCGCTCTTCTCACTTTCGCTCAGCTTGTCGCCATATTCGCGCAGGCTTTTTTCAGTGCCGAAAATGAGGCCGTCGAGCTCATTGCGCGCGGAGATGAATTCCTGTCGCTTCTTGTCTTCCTCAGCGTGCATTTCCGCTTCTTTGATCATGCGGTCGATGTCATCCTTGCTCATGTCACCGGCGCGGTCGATGTGGATGGACTGCTCTTTGCCAGTGCCCATGTCCTTGGCAGAAACGTGCAGGATGCCGTTGGCGTCAATATCAAAGGTGACTTCGATCTGCGGAATCCCGCGGGGGGCGGCAGGAATGCCGACAAGGTCGAAACGGCCAAGGGACTTGTTATCTTGCGCCATGGGACGCTCACCTTGCAGCACATGGATGGTGACGGCTGTCTGGTTGTCCGCGGCGGTGGAAAACACCTGGCTTTTTTTCGTGGGGATGGTGGTGTTGCGCGGAATGAGTGACGTCATCACGCTGCCGAGGGTCTCGATTCCCAGGGTGAGGGGCGTAACGTCGAGCAGCAGCACATCGCTAACCTTTTCGTCGCCGGAAAGGATGGCGCCCTGGATGGCGGCACCGATGGCCACCACTTCGTCGGGGTTGAGGCTGCGGTTCGGCTTTTTGCCAAAGAATTTCTCCACCGCTTCCTGCACTGCGGGGATGCGTGTGCTTCCGCCCACGAGCAGCACTTCATTGATATCAGAGGCGCTCACCTTGGCATCCGCCAGGGCTTGTTTGCAGGGTCCGAGCGTACGCTGGACAAGGTTTTCCGTGAGACGGTTGAATTCAGCCAGGCTGAGGTCGATGCTCAGATGCTTGGGGCCGGTGGCGTCGGCAGTGATGAAGGGCAGGTTTATGTTGGTTGTTTGCGTGCCCGAAAGCTCGATTTTGGCTTTTTCAGCGGCTTCGCGCAGGCGCTGCATCGCAATCGGATCCTTGGAAAGGTCGATGCCTTCCAGTTTCTTGAACTGATCCAGCATCCAGTCGATGACGCATTTGTCAAAGTCGTCTCCGCCAAGATGGGTGTCTCCCTTGGTGGAGAGCACTTCAACCACTCCCTGCGATATGTCGAGGATTGAGATGTCGAAGGTGCCGCCGCCAAAGTCGTAAACGGCCACTTTCTGCTCTTTTTTGTTTTCCATGCCATAAGCCAAAGCCGCGGCCGTGGGCTCGTTGATGATGCGCTTCACGTCCAGCCCGGCGATCTTGCCGGCGTCTTTGGTGGCCTGGCGCTGGTCGTCATTGAAATAAGCGGGAACGGTGATCACGGCTTCCGTTACGCTCTGTCCCAGATAGACTTCCGCGGTCTCCTTCATCTTCGCGAGCACCATCGCGGAGATTTCCTGCGGGGTGTAATCCTTGTTGTCGGTGTCGATATGCACAGCCGCCTGGCCTTTGAGGCCGGACTTCACTTTGAACGGCACCTGCTTCATTTCGGAGCCGACTTCGCTGAAAGAGCGGCCCATGAAGCGTTTGATCGAAAACACCGTGTTGATGGGGTTGGTGACAGCCTGACGCTTGGCCAGTTGGCCAACAAGACGCTGTCCGTCCTTAGTGAAACCTACCACCGAAGGGGTGGTGCGACCACCTTCAGCGTTGGTGATTACGACGGGTTTGCCACCTTCTACAACTGCTACGCAGGAGTTGGTGGTACCCAGATCTATTCCGATTATTTTTCCCATTTCTTATTCCTCCATGGTACTTTTATTTAATTTCAATGTTTATGCTATCGGAACCGTTGCCGCTGGAAGGCTTATCCTCCGCGGGCGGCTCGGTTTCTGCCTGATTGGCTTCATGTTTGCCTGAAGATACGGCCACGCGCACAGGGCGCAGCACCTTGTCGTGCATGGTGTAGCCATTTTGGATGACAGCGGCCACAAGGTTGGCCTCATATTCGCTGGGAATGTGTGCCAAAGCCTCATGCAGCGCGGGATCGAACTCCTTTCCGAGGGCATCGATCCTGCACACGCCTTCCTTGCCAAGGACACCGCGCAATTGCTGTTCGATCTGCGTTACGCCCTTCACGAAGGCGTCTTCGCGCGCAGCTTCCTCAACCTGGTTCAGGGCGCGCTCGAAGTTGTCCATCACGTCGCAAATCTCCAAAGCCAGTTTCTGCGTGGCCAGCTTGATCCAATCGCTCTTTTCGGCAATGCTGCGGCGGCGGTAGTTCTCAAATTCCGCCATGCTGCGCAGGTATTTGTCCTTCAGTTCCTGATTCTCCTGTTCCAGTTCAGCCATTCGCTTCATCAGGTCCGGCTCGTCTTGCGTTTCGTCATTGGCGTTGGCTGCCAATTCTTCCGAAGCTTTTTCGGCTGCCTGTTCTTCCTGAAATGCCTTCTTTTCAAAGTCTTCGTTAAGTTTATCTTTTTTCTTTTTCACATCTTCTCCTATTTGGCCACCATCATGCCTTTTCTGGTGGTTTCAGTGATGGTTTGCGTGATGTCGCGGATCAGCGGGACGAGCTTTCGGTATTGGGTGCGCAGAGGAGCCACAACACCGAGGTAGCCTGGAATCCCGAACACCTCATAGCGGCCGTAGATGAGGCAAAACTCCGTCCATTCCGGAACGTTGAAATCCTCTCCCATCAGCACGTTCACCGCTTTACCTCTGTCTTTGCTGCGCATCAGGTTGATAACGAGGTCCTGCCGCTGGATGAAATTCATAAAGCTGAGTATGTTGCGTTTGTTGTCAAATTCAGGCTGCTCGAGAAACTTGACGCTGCCGTCGTAGTTGATGTAGAAATCGCTGATGTCCACGAAAGCTTTGTGCAGCTCGCGCAGGAAGGTACTCACCATGGGGTTGTCGCGGTACATGTTTTCACGCATTTCCACCAGCACACGGTTGGCTATATCGTAGATGCGGAGACCGGCCAGTTCGTCATTCAGATAGCGCACCAGCTTTTTAAGCTGCGCTTTCGTGAATTCCTGTTCGATCTTCATCACCACGGTTTTGTCCAGCCCCGAATCGAGGCTCATCACGAAGATGTATTTGCTGTTGCCGATGGGAAAGACTTCCAGCTTGGCAAGATAGCCGCCGGAAACTTCCGGCTCGGCCACAAAGCTCAGCTGGTCGGTCTCCTGTGCCAGCATCAGCATGATGTAATGCAGCGCCAGCGGGGTATCCTTGTAATGCTTGATCAGCAACTCGCGCAGCAGCTCCATATTCTGGAAGCGCACGTTTTCGTGCTCCGCTTCAATGAGCCGAAGGTAATTGCGATAGCCCATGATGGTGGGCACGCGTCCAGCGGAAGTGTGTGGCTGGCGGATCAGATCTGCCTGCTCCAGTTTCATCAGGTCGAGGCGCAGCGTGGCCGAACTCACTTCAGTGAGATACTTTTCATTCAGAACACGAGATGACACAGGCTCGTTGCTGTTGATGTATTCATCAACCAGCGCGACCAATGCGGTATTGAGTCTGATCTGATTTTTCTTCACGTTTCGGCTGTCACTCCCTTGTATTTATTAGCACTCGCTCGGGCAATCTGCTAATCTAAGGACAAAGTAATCGAAAGCGGGAAATTGTCAATCGAAAAGTGAGACTGCTAAAATCGCCCTAACAGACCTGGCCGATCATCTACGCCTGACCTGAATCAAAACAAGCCCTCCAAGCCTCTCTGTAAACTTCAAAAGAGCTTTGCGCATAATTTTCAGAATATGGAATAAATACATAATCCCGGATCAACAGATGTGAAAATAAGCCATGGAAGATTGGTGAGCCCACTCTGCCGAAAACCCATGCCACGCTATGTCTGAAATCAACAAGGAACGAGTATCGATTACAGCAATGAATGAGTGTTCCATAATATCCTATGGTCTTTTATCTTTGCATCGCTGAACGCAAAGTTACACGAGGAAACATCGGTACATGCGCTCAGTTTCTCTAAATACGAAAGAACTCGAGGCAAAATAGTTCTTGACAAGAATAACGCAAGCATAAAAATATGCGTGTAGGTCTTGGAATGAATCAAGGATACCATTGAGCCGGGATTGCTTCCTACCAAAGAACGCAGAAGAAGATAAATGTCGTGTGTTGAAAAACACATTCATTAGGGGAATAGATGATAGAGACAGATTTTTTCTGCTCATTTGTAGTTCATGAACCACAACAAGGATGCGTTTTCTTAGCCTGTCCCTGTCTGGCAAGATGGCGCGCAATTCTGTCATGTTTATTTACCCATAACTTGCTGGAGGAACGATGGGAAAGTTACGATTTGCGATTCTCCTGATCCTGCCGCTCATGCCCCTGAGCCTCATTTATGCAGTCAACGATATG
>JAAYWB010000032.1 GCA_012516855.1 Candidatus Cloacimonadota bacterium | reverse complement strand
CTTGTTTCTCGCTCGACGCCAGCTTTCCACGTCATTCCGGGCTTGACCCGGAATCCAATCCTTTTCCTGTCATGGATCCCGGATCAATGTCGCCTCGCGAGCTCGGTGACGTCCGGGATGACGTATGTTCGGCTCTCCCAACCAATGTCTTGCACGTCATTCCAGGCTTGCCCTGGAATCCAGAAACAACCACCGCCAGCTCCCAACCCACGTCATTCCGGGCTTGACCCGGAATCCAGTCCATTCCTGATCCATTCTTGTATTCCGCGTTTTTCGGTGACGAATGCCCCATTTGTTACCTGCAATATGGAGTCTCAATTTGCCCTGTCCCACTCTTCAGAATGCCCTCGCGGAATAGTTCCTGAAGGCAAACACGGCCATTTTCCCCGGAAAAGGAGCGGATGCTATTTCCCCTCGCCGGAGCCTGTCGCGGAGATGCCCTGACGGGCCAAAAGCGAATAAATGCTTGACTGTTTTGGTGCATCCCAACATAATGAAACTTATGATAAGATATACACGCACAGGGAGTTGCCTATAGTTTCAGGCGCGTTGCCAGCAACATTTTAAAATCATAAACAAGATAAAAGGAGTTCCAAGTATGGAAAAACTGATGCTATTGGGCGATGAAGCCCTGGCGCAGGGCGCGTTGGATGCCGGGATAAGCGGTTTTTACGGCTATCCGGGCACGCCCAGCACGGAAATCATGGAATACGTGCAGCGCAGCAAACAGGCCGAGGCCGGAAAAATCCACCGGACCTGGTCATCAAACGAGAAAACGGCCATGGAAGCGGCGATCGGGATGAGTTATGCCGGCAAACGCGCCATGGTTACCATGAAGCACGTGGGCTTGAACGTGTCGGCTGATCCCTTCATGAATTCAGCCTTCACCGGCGCGAATGGTGGTTTGGTGGTGGTTTCAGCGGACGATCCCAGCATGCATTCCTCGCAGAATGAGCAGGATTCCCGCTACTATGGCAAGTTCGCCATGATCCCGGTTTTCGAGCCCTCGAACCAGCAGGAATGCTATGACATGGCCTTCCACGCCTTCGAGATTTCCGAAAAGTACCGCCTGCCAGTGCTGCTTCGCCTCACCACCCGGCTTTCGCATTCCCGCAGCGGGGTGCAAACACGCAAGCCACTGCCCCAGAACCCGATGAAGAAACCGGATGACCTTTTCCAGTTCATGCTGCTGCCTGCCATAGCGCGCAGGAAATACAAACATCTGATCGGGCTTCAGCCCGACCTGGAGAATGAAGCGGTCATCTCGCCCTTCAACTCCCTCAACCTCAAGGCGGAGGACAATTCCCTCGGGATAGTGGCCACCGGCCTTGCCTACAACTATCTCCGCGAGGTTTACGGCGGCCAGCCCATCCCCCATCCCGTGCTGAAAATATGCCAGTATCCGCTGCCCACTGACGCCTTGCGCGGCCTTTATGATATCTGCGACAAGCTGGTGGTTCTGGAAGAGGGCATGCCGCTGGTAGAAGAAACGATAAAAGGCATGGCCTGGAGCGGCACGAAGCCCATCCACGGCCGCCTGGACGGCACCATTCCCCGCGACGGCGAACTGAATCCCAACAAAGTGGCCCAGGCCTTGAACCTGCCTGATACAATCGGCTCCGCCGTTCCGGAAGTGGTGAGTCCCAGGCCGCCCGCGCTCTGCGTTGGCTGTCCCCACTCGGACAGTTTCCAGGCCCTGAACGAAGCCCTGAAAGAGTTTGGCCGAGGACATGTGTTTTCAGATATCGGCTGCTACACCCTGGGCTTCATGCCTCCCTACAACGCCATCAACTCCTGTGTGGACATGGGCGCCAGCATCACCATGGCCAAAGGCGCTTCAGATGCCGGGCTCTACCCCGCTGTGGCAGTTATCGGCGATTCCACTTTCTCCCACTCCGGCATGACCGGTCTGTTGGACTGCATTTACGAGAATTCCAACGTGATGATCGTGATCCTGGACAACTCCACCACCGGCATGACCGGAGGACAGGACTATACGGGCTTTGGCAAGCTGGAACAGATCTGCCAGGGCCTGGGCGTGCCCAAAGAGCACATCCGCGTGTTCACGCCCCTGAAAAAGAACTGGGACGAGATGGTTGCCATATATAAGGAAGAACTGGCCTACAAGGGCGTGAGCGTGGTGATTCCGCGCCGCGAGTGCATTCAGACCCTGATGAAAAAAAACAAGATGGAGAAGCCGCAATGAAAAAGGACATAATCCTCGCCGGAGTGGGCGGACAGGGAATCCTGACCATCGCCACAATCCTGGGGGCAGCCGCCCTAAACCGCGGCTGGAACCTCAAACAGGCCGAAGTGCATGGCATGAGCCAGCGCGGAGGCGACGTCCAATCCCACCTCCGCCTCTCTGACGCGCCCATCTGGAGCGACCTCATCCCCCTGGGCAAGGCGGACATGATCCTATCCGTGGAGCCGATGGAAGCCCTGCGCTACCTGCCTTACCTGGCTGCTGACGGTTGGCTGATCGCCAACATGACCCCCTTCAAAAACATCCCCAACTACCCGGACGCCGAATCCGTTTACAACGAAATCCGCAAGCTGAAGAACCACGTTCTGATTGACGCGGACAGCATCGCCAAGGAAATCAAGGCACCCCGGTCCATGAATATAGTGATGCTCGGCGCCGCTGCCACTCATCTGGGTTTCAGCGCGGAGGAACTGAGCAAAGCCATCACGGACAACTTCAGCCGCAAGGGCGACCAGATCGTGGAAGCGAATCTGCGGGCTCTGGCCGCGGGTATGGCTGCCAAATAAGCTATTGACAGGGGCGCCGAAAAATGGCGCCCCCTTTATTTGAAAGGGAGGTGTGGTATGAGAACCGGGATCGGAACAGGCTTTTTGGCATTGCTGGCCATTCTGGCCTGGATGCCGGTCTCCGTTTGGGCTGGGCAGCGCTTCACCGTGATCGAGGATTTCGAAAGCGGAAGCGTGGACCTGCTTTCCTGGCAGGATGAGGACATCAACCCCAGCGCCTGGCAACTGACCAGCAGCGGCACCCATCAGGGCAGCGCCTGGTCCCTCCGGTTGACCGGCAACACCTGGAAACAACAGCTTATCTCTCCTGTGGTGGTGGATTCCGGCGCGGTCTGGCAGGTGGCCGCGAAAACCTCCTCCGGCGCGAAAATCCAGGGCATCGGCTTTTCCGACGGCACCAACATATTGCTCTACTCTTTCTCCGGGACCCGTATTCTTGATATCGAAACCTGGGTGCCAGTCTATCAGGGCGCTTTTTCCAATGGGGTCTGGAACATTTACCATATACCCATAGCCGATGACTGGTACGCTTTTTTCGACACCCTGCCCGTGATCACTTCCCTGGTCTATGTGAACGATCTGGACGGCGTGGCCAACCGCAGCCTGTGGATCGATTCCATCCTGGACATATCAGACTATGTGGGGGCGCCGCCCTCGGTGACAGTTTCGCATCAGGTTACCTGGCAGGGGAATAGCGCTGCCGGAGCCAGGGATGTGGGCGTGCAGTTCTTTTCCCAAGTGAGCGATCCTGACAGTGATACCTTCCTCTACCAATGGGACTTTGGAGACAGCCTCAGCAGCACTGAAGCCAATCCCTACCATATCTACACAGTTCAGGACGGCCATCCCTACCGGGCGACGCTTCGCGTGACAGATTCCACAGGCAGATGGGGCATTGGCTCAACCCTGGTGAATGTTGATCCCGGCGATGACTCCTTGCCCCTGAGAATAAACTTTGTGGGCGATATCATGCTAGCCCGGCGCTATGAACTCTCCAACGGGATAATCCCCACTTTGGGCGTGAACGCGATTTTCGCCCCGACCATCGATATGCTCGGCAACGCAGCTGACCTCACAGTGGCCAATCTGGAGGTGGTGCTCACCAATCAGGGAACCCCGCATCCCACCAAAAGTGTGGTTTACCGGGGCAATCCTGACAATGTGAGCGGCCTGGTTTACGCCGGCATCGACAAGGTGAGCCTGGCCAACAACCACGTTCTCGACTACGGCTGGGCTGGCCTCAACCAGATGCTCGGATTGCTCGAGCAGAACGGCATTGTGTACAGTGGCGCGGGAATCGATTCCTACCAGGCATACACCCCCGCCTTCATCAACCGCAACGGGCTCAACCTCGCTTTCCTGGCCAGCAGCGACCGCACCGGTCAGTATAACAACGCCCAGCCCTATCTGCAGGCAGGCTACAACAAACCCGGCTTCGCCTACATGACGCCGTATTACATTGCGCAGCAACTGAACGCAGTGGCGGAAGTGGCTGACCTGAGAATAGTGGAAATGCACGGTGGAAGCGAGTATTCGCTGACCCCCGGCTCCGGTTACGACAAGAGCGACAATCCCTTCCTCGGTGATGACCAGGATGAAGATTACTCGCCCCGAACGGATGTCCCGCACCTTTGGGATATCGCCATCCGGCACTGGGCAGTGGATTCCGGCGCGGACCTCGTTATCGTGCACCATCCCCATATCATCCAGGGTTTTGAGGTTTACCAGGGCAAGGTGATCGCGCATTCGCTGGGCAACTTCGCTTTCGACCTGGATTATCCGGAGACTATGCCTTCGCTGATTTTCTCTGCCGATGCCGATCGCAGCGGCTTCAGCAACTTTCTGATCCAGCCCGTTTTCATCGACGGATACATCCCCAAACCCGCAACAGGCCAATTAGGGATTTACATTCTGGACTATCTGGCCATGCGCAGCCGCGAGCTTAACACAATCCTGGTGGTGGACAACAACCGCATGTCAGCCAGCGTGTTGTTAGACAGCAGCCAAGCCCCTTCGAGCAGCCATCCCTATACCTACAACCTGCTGCTGGAGCCGGTCACAGGCCAGGGCAACGTTTCAAAACCGCTGAAACTTCCCCGCTACGGCAGCATCAGCTCCGTGAACGCCATCGAACCTGTCAGTAGCGCGGATTACAGGCTGGGCAGGGAAACCATCTGGTATGGCAATTTCGAGGATGAGGGCTCCACTCTCTGGGACCTGCAAAGCTTTTCCTACAACGATGTTTTCGACGGAGAGCGCAGCGCCCTTATCTCGGCTCCACCTGGTCAGACCAGAATAGCCGGCATAAAAAAACTCTGCAAGTGGTACGACAACAGTAAAAAGTTCATCCTCCACGGCTGGATCAAGACGGTCAACGCTGGCAATGCCAACATTCAGGTGCGTTATTACAACAGCCGCCAGGGTTATCAAATCGGCAGCGAATACATCACCGCCGACATTTCCGGAAACACTGACTGGACCTGGTATTACAAGGAACTCACCCTCCCTCCCAACGCTTGGTATTTCGATATCCGCCTCACCTGCACAGGAGCTTCTTCCGGCCAGACACAGGCGCTTTTCGATAACGTCGGTTTGATCGAATGGACGCCTTGGACCACTTGGGAAGCCAACAACAGCGTTATTAACCCCAATGACTATTACTGGTTGCAAATTCGGACCCCCGAAAACCCCAAATCCGTGAACGTTCATCTAACCGAACAACGCTACAACCCGCTTCCGGATAGGTCCAAAGCTGTTCCTCCCGTGCAAATGCAGCTTTCCGTCCATCCCAATCCCTTCCGGGAAAGCGCCAAACTAAACTTCGAGCTTAGCGGAAAAGGCCTTGTTTCTTTGTCAGTGTATAACATACGCGGCCAGAAAGTGGCCACCCTGGCGGAAGGCGAACTTCCCGCCGGCAAGCACCGGCTGGCCTGGAACGGAAAAGACCGGCAAGGTCGCCAGGCTGCTTCTGGGCTGTTTTTCATTCGTTTGGAGCAGGAGGGAAGATCGGTAGTCCGAAAGGCGGTGCTTCTGCGTTAGGAGCAGCCGGTCATTGACAAATATCCATGCTCGGATTTGATGGCTTATCATGGATGATTTGATTGTATTCAGCGTTTTTGAGATAACCCGGCATCTGAAGCAGGTGGTGGAAACCCAGATCGAACCGCTCTACGTGCGCGGCGAGATCAGCAATTTCACCCGACACAGCTCCGGGCACATCTATTTCAATCTCAAAGACCCCAACGCGACGCTACGCTGCACCTTTTTCCGCAACGCCAACTTCAACCTGAGTTTCGCTCCGGAAGAAGGGATGGAGGTGGTTTGCTATGGCAGGCTGACGGTGTTCGAAAAAGGCGGCTATTACAATCTAAACGTCCAGAGCATGGAGCTTTCCGGAAAAGGCGACCTCGCCAGGCAGTTCGAGCTTTTGAAAGCCAAGCTGCAGGAGGAAGGGCTCTTCGAGGCGGAACACAAACAGCCCCTGCCCCCTTTCCCGCAGCGCATCGGGATCGTCACCTCCCCCACCGGGGCGGCTTTGCAGGACATTCTGAACATCCTTAAACGCCGCTGGCCTGCTGAGGTGATAGTCTATCCCGCTCTAGTGCAGGGTCCCGAAGCGCCCGCAAGCCTGATCGCTGGGCTCCAGCATTTCAACGCCAGCGATGAGGCCGATCTGATAATCCTCACCCGTGGCGGCGGCTCGCAGGAAGACCTGTTCTGTTTCAATGACGAAGCCCTAGCCCGCGCCATCTTCGCTTCGCGCCTACCAGTTATCTCCGCTGTGGGGCACGAAATCGATTTCACCATAGCGGATTTCGTGGCTGACCTCAGGGCTCCAACTCCTTCTGCTGCAGCAGAACTAGCCGTGCCTGATAAGAAAGATATGCAAGGCCATCTGGCAGCTTTAGCCAGCAGGCTGGGATTGCTCATGTCTCGAGCCACCGAAAGCAGCAAACGCCGTTTGGGCGAACTGCAGATCAGCCTGGAACGCTACCACCCCGAAAAGCTGTGGCAGAGCATGCAAATCAGGGTAGACACCGCGGCCATGGACCTGATCCGGGGAGCTTCCCGCATCCAGGCTTCCATTCAGCAGGCCAGGTTGCGCCAAAATCTGGCCCTGCATGAGATTCAGGGGCAGCTGAGGTTGAATTTCCAAATCCTATACCAACGCCTGGGCGAACTGCGCCTCACCCTCGGCACCCTGGGCCAGGCCCGGCAAACAGAGATCAGGAACCGTTTGGAAAAGGCCAAACTGAACTTGCGCAACCTCTCTCCTTTGAGCGTATTGGAACGTGGCTACAGCCTGGTCATGCGCGGCAACCGGATCGTAAGTTCCGTGCTGGAACTCAGCCCGGGCGATGAACTTAGCTTGAGGCTGAAGGATGGAGCGGCAGACGTGGGAGTGCAAAAAGTGAAACCAGATGAGGAACCCAGTGCGTAAGGCAGCCCTGATGCTGATCCTGGCGGGACTGGCTCTCTGCCTGAGCGCCAGGACGCAGGAAATACGGGCCATTTGGGTTTTACCCTGGAGCATGAACACCCCTGAAAAGGTGGAGGCCTTTGTTAGCAGTGCCGCCGCTTCTCAGCAGACGGACATCTATGTCGAGGTCCGCTATCGCTCCGACGCACTTTATCAAACCAACCGACGCCCGGACGATTATCCCAATCCCGAATACCGCAGCCATGTGCTGGACGGAGTGGATTTTGACCCCTTGGAACTGATCCTGCGGGAAGCCCACAAACGTAATTTGCGCGTACATGCCTGGATAGTTGTGCTCAATGCCACTCCATCCGATCCGGAACTGATACAGCGCAACTACATTTACCGCAACCACCGCGACTGGATCACCTTCGACCGCAACCTATTGCGGCCTTCAGCGGCAGAAAATGCCGGCCATTACATCGATCCGGGCATACCGGAGGCGCGGGAACACATATTCAACGTTGTCGGAGACCTGCTCAGCGGCTATCCCGAGCTCGACGGCCTGCATCTTGATTACATCCGCTATCCCAATTCCAGCCTGGGCTACCACCCCATTTCCATGAGCCGCTACAACGATGTTAAAGCCCAGCAAAACCTGGACTGGAACGAGTGGCGCATCCTGCAGGTGACCTCCCTGGTGGAAACCATCCGCCAGCTCGTGGATAAGATATCTCCCGGCCTCATCTTAAGTGCCGCCGTGATGCCGGATCCAGACAGCGCCGCCCGCTATTACGCCCAGGACTGGAAAGACTGGCTGGAACGGGGTTTGGTTGATTACGTCTGCCCAATGAATTACTCGACAGACAGCGTCAAATTCCGCGAAAGCCTCGACGCAGCCGACAGGACAGGCTTAAGCGAAAAGATCGTGATGGGCATCCGCGCCTGGAACAACAACGGAGATTCGCTCGTTCCGAATGTCCTGGCCCGTAATTACAACATCATGGACGTGGCGGAAAGGATTGGCGAGATACGCAAACGCGATTTTGCCGGTATCGCCCTCTTCAGTTATGACGGATTGCTGAAGGACAGCGCCCTCCAGCATCTTTCCCGGTTGGCCTATTCCGATGAAATTATCGCTAATCTCTCGGCGCTGGACCCTCTGGGTGAAAGCACCGCCAGAACAAGGTTTGCAGCAGACGTGAAGGTCAGCACCGAAGGCAGACTCTACTCGCTGGAGCTGCTGGTGCCGCTGGAAGGCAGATGGACGCTGGAACTTAGGGATCCCTTCAACCGGATGCATTACCGCCGCGTGCGTTATTATCTGAAAGGGCTGAATCGGGACCACTGGAACGGAGTGCTGGCCAATGGCGAGCGAATCGTTCCCGGCACCTATCTGGTCAGCCTCTTCCGGGATATGGACCTCTTTGAATATGTGATTCCGGTTACCTTTCCGGGGTTGACGAGATGAACACAGACCGCAGCAAACAGGCCGGAATGCTCACTACAGTGGAGTTCATCCGCTTTGGGCTCAAATCGCTAGTGGGCATCTTACTTGCCCGGATTTTGGTGCCGGCCGAGTTGGGTTCCTATCGCCAGCTTTTCCTTATCTACAGCACTTTTTCCACTCTCCTGCTGCTGGGAATTCCCCAGAGTGTGCTCTATTTTCTGCCCAAACTGCGGCACATCGATTCCAAGCGCGAATTCATAAGCCGCACGGTTAATCTAGTGAGCGCACTGGCCTTCGTTTTTGGCCTGGGCATCTTTCTGCTGCGGGGTTTCATCGCCCGCCTCTTCAACAATCCCCAGTTGGAACTGCTGCTTATCCTTTACGCCGTCTATCCGCTGTTCATGTTCATCACCCAGATCTACAGCCAGATCATGCTGGGCCTCAAGCAGCCGAGAAAGACAGCGGTTTTCACCCTCTTCAGCGTGGCGACCGATTTTGTGCTGATCCTGGGGACGGCTTTGATCACCAAAAACCTCTATTACATTGTTCTGGCCCTGATGGTCTCCGCTTTGCTGCAATGGGGCTTCGCGCAGTTCCAGCTGCGGCACTGGCTTACAAAGGTCAGCTTCGATCCCGGCTTTTACCAAGAGGTTTTCCGGTATTCGCTACCCCTGGGCCTGTCCTCCATCATCGGCATGCTTTCGATCCAGCTTGATAAGCTGGTGGTCTCAGGATTCTTCACGCCAGCCCAATATGCCGTGTTCTCGATCGGCGCGATGGAACTGCCCTTCATCTCTATCCTGAACAACTCCGTGAACGCCATCCTGCTGCCGCACATCAGTTCTGAGCCAGCCAAAATGACCGAGGTCTATCGCGCCGCGGTGCGCAAAAACGCCCTTGTCATCTTCCCCTTTGCCGTGTTGGGACTGATTTTCGCCACACCGCTCATCACCTTTCTCTATACGGAGACCTACCTTGGCTCGGTGCCTTTTTTCCGGGTTTACCTGCTGAATTTGCCGCTACGCGTGGCCACTTACGGCATCATCTTCATGGCTCTGCGCAAAACCCGCTATATAATGATTAATTCACTTGTCACACTAGGACTGAACCTGGTGCTGAACCTTGTTTTGGTGCGGCTGATCGGGATGATGGGAGCCGTAATCGCCACCGTGATAGTCACCTGGCTTTCCGTGGCCCTCTATCTGTATTGGATGCGGCACAAGCTGGGGCTTGACCTGACAGAGCTTTTCCCGCTCAAAGCCCTGCTGAAAACCTTGCTGGTGGCAGGCATCTCGGCCCTGCCGGCATACGTTGTGTTCTGGATTTTTGGCAGAGGTTGGGCTTTTCAGTTTGTCGCGCTATTTGTGTATCTGGCCACGTTTGTTGTTTTGGGAAAACTCAGCAACGCCATCTTGCCCTATGACATTGAATATGCGCAAAAACTCTGGGCCCAGTTCAAATCCCGTTTTGTGAAGGCACGCTGATGGACATGTATGCGGCCCCATCCAGCCTGAATAAAGGCTCCGAGGGAGTTTGAACGCCATGACAACAGCTTCCCGGCACATTCTTTACATCGCCTATTATTTCCCACCCCTGGGCGGCCCGGCTGCAATGCGCAGCCTTAAAAACGTCAAATACCTGGCCCAGCTTGGTTATCAGGTGCAGGTGCTAACAGTGCGGCCAGCCCTCATCCGCTTTCCCAAAGACCCATCCCTGCTGAAAGAGATACCTGCTGGTGTGAAGGTCTGGAGAGCTTTTTGCCCAGACGCCACCTGGCTTTTCAAGCTGCTGTGGGGGCTGAAACTCAACTCCCTAGTCCGCTTCATCCAGCATAAGGTTCTCATCCCCGATCACGAGGTTCTGTGGCTGCCTTTTGCGAAAAGGATTTTACACCGAATCGTCCGCCGCGATCCTCAGATCAGCGTGGCCGTGATCTCCTCCGGACCGCCTTCCTCCCTGTCTTTGGGGCTGCTGCTGAAATGCCGCCACCGCATACCTTTCATCTGCGATTTCCGCGACGAATGGACCAACAATCCGGAACGCATCAACATTGATTTCCCAGCCACCACCCAAAGCCGTGAACTGGTGATGGAATCGCGCGTTCTATCAGCCGCCGGCGGAATCTCCTACCTGAGCCAGTTGATGCGGGACAACTTCTGCCGCAGCTACCCCTTTCTGGAAAACAAACCCTCGGCCATCATCCCCAACGGTTTTGACGACAGCGATTTCGAGGGGCTCACTGCTTCAACCGATGCCAATGTCTTTCGCCTTGTCTATTGCGGCAGTTTTTACGACCGCCGCCAGCCAAGCCCCCTCTGGCAGGCAATTTTGAGCCTGGTCGAAGCCAAAAAGCTGGACCCAAACAAGTTCCGGGTGGATATCTATGGTAGAAACACCCGCTCCTTCGTGCTGGATAGGTTCGCCTCAAATCCTGTTCTGGAGAGGATCGTGAACCTTCATCCCTTCCTCGGTTACCGGGACAGCCTGCAGGAACTGTTGCGCGCCACGGCCCTCCTTCTCTACATCCCATCGGGAAAGAACACAGAATCTGTGCTAACGGGAAAAATCTTCGATTATCTCAGGACGGGCAAACCGGTGCTTGCCATCGTTCCGCCGGCGGGTTTGGCAGCGGAACTGCTCACCAAAGCCGGAATTGGCTACATTGCCGACCATCAGGACCTTCCCGGCATCGCGGAAAGGCTGATGGAACTCTATTGGCTCTGGGAAAACCGCGCCCTTGGAGAACTTAAAGTGAACCATGATTACATAGCACAGTTTTCCCGTCCAAACCTAGCCCGCAAGCTGGCTAAACTCATCGACGCAGTGGCAACAGGGCAACCTGCCGGTTTGCCAGTCCACACAGGTGCAGAACAGTGAAAGTCCTTTTTATACCCTCCTGGCTGCCTTACCGGGATGACCCCCTGGCCGGCAAGTTCTTTCTGGATCAGGCTTTAGCCATCGCGGACGCTGAGGTGGCCGAGATTTTTCTTTTGAACTGGGGCCAAAACGAGTTTCAACTGGCTGTCAGGCGTCCCCTCTCCAGCCTGAAAAAACTGGCGAGGCTAATCCCTAAGCGCCGCGGACTGAGCCAGATAGCGCCCCGACTCACGGAAATCCGCGTTCCCCATCTAAGCTGGACCAGTTTTGTGGCAAAAGGCAACATCGATTCGCTGATTCCCAAGATCAAGCTACCGGAAAAACCGGACCTCATCCACGCCCAAGTCACTTTCCCCGCGGGATTTGTGGCCATGCGGCTGGCGGAAAAGCACGGTCTTCCCTACATTATAACAGAGCACAGCGGACCCTTTCCCTTTCCCGAATTCCTTAAACGCGGCGCCATTTCGCCCCTTATCACTGAACCGCTGAAAGCAGCTGAAAGAATTGTGGCCGTCAGCAGCCATCTAAAACAGGAAATCAGAACCAAAACGGGGCTGGAAGCTCTGGTGATCCCCAATCCGGTCAACACGGATTTTTTCATTCCATCGGCAAATCCTCGTCCGGAAGGCCCTCTGCGGCTGTTCACCCTGTCCAATATCAGCACGAGCAAAGGGTCCGCCGACCTGCTTCAGGCGCTGAAGCTTTTAAGTTTGAAAACGAAAGACTGGCACCTGTTCTGGGGCGGGGCAGGCCCTCTGCTGAACTGGGCAAGGCAAAAAGCCGAGGATGAGGGATTGCGTGACCACATCATCTGGCTGGGAAGGCTTAGCCCAACTCAATCCCTGGAGCAGTATCAACTTTGCGACTTCTATGTGATGCCAAGCCGTTTCGAAAGCTTCAGCCTGGTGATAGCTGAAGCGCTGGCTTGTGGAAAACCGGTGGTGGCAACCAACTGCGGAGGACCCAGGGACCTCGTGAACGACCTCTGCGGCATTCTGGTCCCCAAACAGAATCCTGCCGCCCTCGCGGAAGCTCTGCTGAAAATGGGAGCCAACTTTTCGAGCTATTCTCCTCAAGCCATCCGGGAACATTGTGTCCAAAACTTTGGCCATAAAGCTGTTACCGCCCGGATTGGTGAGCTTTATCAATCTGTTTTTAACGCCAAAGGCACGCCATAACCCGTTTCCGGACAATCCCTTGCCTCGCTGGCTGACTCGTCCTTTGCCCCTTCCCATTCACATCCCATTCACTACCCGCTGAGTTCCCGCCTGCTGAACGGGAACTCAGCGGGTAGTGAATGGGATGTGAATGGGAAGGGGCAAAGG
>JAAYWB010000031.1 GCA_012516855.1 Candidatus Cloacimonadota bacterium | reverse complement strand
GCGAAATGCTGAGTGAGGTAGTTTGTGTTGGTGGTGTCGGCGGGGTCTATCTCATTGTTCCAGAAAATATCAGCCCAGCCACGGTCGGGATTCCTGCTCGTTCCGGTGTGATCCATGCGGAAGCTGTAACTGTAACTCAGGTTGCTCCACCAGGCGTTGGGGCTGCGTGTGGGATTGTACAACAGCTCATACACAGGGCGGGTTGGCGCGGAAAAACTGACCGCGGGCAGAGAAACCGAAATCCGGTCGTTGATCAGGTCTTCGGTGTAGGTGGCGCCCACATTCAGATAGGAACTGAGCAGGGGCTTGCGGTAGGAAACGGTCGAAGTGACCTTCTGGGCCAGGCTTTCGTCCAGATTGTAGCTGTCTTCCCAGATGCGTTTGCTGCTCACGAAGTCCAGATTGACGTCGAAAGTGGATTTCTCACCCAGTTCATGGTGATGCCTGGCACGCAAAGACCAGTCATAATTGGTCTCGTACTGGCCGATGTTTTTTCGGTAGGAAGCATCCAGAGAACCGGAGTAGAGGTAGCGCTTGATATAGTCAGTCGTCAGCCGGGTTTCCCAACCGGTCTTTTCCATCAGGTCCAGGCTGAGGATTATATCGGCATAGCTTTTATACGGATAGTACCATGCTATATTGCGCAGGGTTTTGCCATCCACATAGTTGTATCCCGGTTCAGGCACCAGGAAGCCAGCTCTGCGGCCGCGCTTGATCGAGAGTGTCATAAAGGGAAAGTAGAACACGGGAAAGTGGTTTACATAGGCGATCACGGGCTTGCCTACTATCTTGTCGCCCCGGTAAATGCGCAGTTGCTTGCTGGAAAACCAGAAGTCCGGTTCGGCGTGATCGCAGGTGGTGTAACTGCCATTGTCCACATCGTAGATGTCATCACCCGTCTTGCGTATCTCCTGGCCTGAATAATAGCCGTTTTCCAGCCTGCTGACGCCTCTGGAAAGCAGTCCGGTCTGGCTGTCGATATCGTAGGCGACAGTAGTTCCCAGCAAGATCTGGTCTCCGTCCTTCATCACCGTGTTGCCATAGCTGTAAGCTTTCTCCGTCTTCAGATCGAGCATAAGGGAGTCGCTGCTGATATCGAAGTTATGATAACGCACGCTGGAACTGCCAAAGAGGCGTATCTGTTCTGCGGAATAATTGTAAGCCACGCTGTCCGCGGCGTAAAAAAGGGAGTCCAGTTTCGCCGGAGCCAATGAGAGCGTATCCTGTGCGGAAGCGAGATCGGTAATGTTTAACGGTGTCTCGCTCTGTCCCCACAGCGTTGCCAGAGAGAGCAGGAGGAGCAAGGGCAGGATGAATCTGCGGGTCATCCAATTACACCAAAGATATCCGGTTCAGAGTCGTCGCAACCGCTGAGGGGGTTGTCAAAATCGTATCCCACGCTCAGCACAAATACATCGTTGACATTAGTGACCAAAAGCGGGGAAGGTAAGATGTGATGAATTTTCCTAAGCGCTGTGAAGCTGTCGTTATCCCGTAAAACCCGGGT
>JAAYWB010000030.1 GCA_012516855.1 Candidatus Cloacimonadota bacterium | reverse complement strand
TTGCTACTTAGCATCCGACGTTTGAGTTCTGATGCCGGCAAGGTGTCGCTTACTTGAATCTTTCTCATCACTACCTCCAGTGATATGAATACAGAGACAGGATAATCAATTCTAGTATTTATGCAAGCGAAATGGTATAACGCATTGGGATGGAAAACGATAGCGAGGGTGTGAAATGACTGTATTCCCTCGGAGGAGCGAAGCGATACCGTCAGGCCGTTAAGGCCTTGTCACTTGTCAAGGATTCGCCTCCCGTATGATGGCCGCATTTGATGCGAGGATTATGCGCGGGAAATGAAAGAGGAATGGAATTGACCGCTCAGGATGTGACGGAAAGGACATTACAGTGGATTTATAACTCTATATCAAATCAAGTGGATACAAGTGCTCAAACAGAAAGCAGCCAACAGATTATTACCCACCCGGTTGTAAAGAGAGCCTAACAAGCTACAAAGCCTCCCATCACCAGGTTTCAGCCGATTCCGCGATAATCCGGTTAATCTCTTCGCAGCTTTTATCCGTATCATAATTGAAGGGCGCGTAATCACGGAATTCCTGCAAGTTATCCGCGTCGATAAAATCGGGGATTGGGGTCAAGTTTTTGAATTCCGTTAACTTGCAGGTATAGATCATGCCGTCGGAGATGTCTCTCAGCCGGAAATCCTTATAACCCAGGGAGTAGAAACTATCATCAGCCAGTTCGCCCACGGGGCTGTCTTTCAGATCAAAAGCCAGTTCAGAGAAGTGCGGACTGATGATATCCTCGATGATACCACCGCCAGGCGCCTTTGGAGGCGCGTCAGACTCCAGACTGTCCCAGGGATCGTAAAAGCAAATATTGCAAACCGCGTCACCATATTCCTCATGGACATGGTTGCCAAAACGGACTTTATTGAATCCGGCAAACACTTTGCGCCCACCCTCCTCGGTGAAATCCGGCTCGCGATAGCGGGTGAAGGCGTGATGCGAACCCATGATACCCAAAACCTTGGTGACGCCTGGAACATGGTATTTGTTAAGCGCGCGCAGCCAGTTTTTTTCATCGCAATCCTTCCAGATCAGTTTTCTCTCCTCGGCGTTCGGCTCGCGCTTTTGTTCGCGGCATATCTTATTGTACAGCTTCCAATTATACGGATCATTCAAGCCAATGCAACGGATTTGCCTGTCCGGAGGATTCTTGCGGTTTTGCTCCCAGATCAACCTATAGACGTCCAGATATTCCTGGTACCCCCAAAACGCCTCCTGACGCAGTGTGATCAGCTTTGCCAGAAGAAAGTCGAACTGCTCTTTGCCAAGTAACTCGTTTATAAGAGCCTGATCCTCCCTTCGCCCAAATTCGGTGGCAAACAGGTTTATGCCGTGCTCTGGCAAAAGGGGTATAAGTCGGTGATACATTTCCACTTGCTGGCGGATGTAGTGCATCTCACCCAAAAGCACGATCTCGTGGTTCTCAAATTTATCCAATACATAGTCCTGCGGTGCTTTGCCTTCGTTCAAAAGATAGTCCTTCAGTTCGCTATGCATAATGATTTCTCGCTGTTATTTTTCTTTGAGTGTTAAAACTATTTACAGGTCGCCTATGACGTCAAGGCATATTAAGTCCTTTGGGCTTTTAGAGACACATCTCCAATAGCAATAACCCTATCCCGCTCCCAGAAGGCTGAATTTAGCCCTATCTTACCAAAGCGATTTTTCGGATAAGGCTGGTGCCGCTGCTTTCCAAACGTAGGAAATAGATTCCCGCAGAGCAGGATACGCCGTTGGCGTCCCGGCCGTCCCAGATCTTTTGGTAAACCCCAGGGCCCTTCTGTTCAGATAGAAGTTCTCGCACGAGCTGGCCTCTAGAATTGAAAACCTGCAGTCTGGTGGGTCCATCTGCCGTCACAGCGAAGCTCACCAACGCCTTTTCCCTAATGGGATTGGGAAAACTGGCAAGGCTGAGTTCCACCGGAGGAACCTCGATGCCGGGTTCCGAATCCTGGCTGAGCGAGGTGAGCAGGGTCTCGCTTTCGAGATAAACCTCTTGGGGACCTGGATCGTAGATGGCGGCGAGCTTGATCTGATACCAGAGGGCGGGATCGAGGTCCCAGATCCAGACGGAGCGGCTCTGCGCCGGCAATTCGCGGGTGATCCACTGTGAGGCAGGAGCATCCCAGGGTTTGTATTTGAGCTCAAAGTGGTGGGGATCGGTGAAGGAATGCCAGTCGAGGCGCGCCACCTGATTGTCAACCACTTGGAAATCAGTGAGATAGGGGATGCAGGTGAGGCCGCAGGTGGAACCGATGTCCAGTCCTCCGGCGATGAAACTGTCTATGAACTGGCTCTGGGCGCGTAAACCTTCCAATCCAGCGCCCACGAAGTAAATGCTGTAATAGCTGATGTTATCGCCCGGCGCGAGATTCAGCCGGCCAGCCGGCTCCGGGTCAGTGGGGGTTGGCTGAGCTCCGCAGAGGCAGTTCAGAAACCGGGTGTCGCCCCATCTCGGCTCCTCGGTCACGGTTCCGTCATCTGAGTTGAGGGGGAAGCAATAGTATGGATTAATGCCGCGTCCGGTCATTAGCCAGTACTTTTCATTGGCGGTGCGCAGGGGCATGAAATCAAAGGAGCGGGGATCAAGGTCTTTGGGAGAAAAATTCAGCGGCCAGGCCCAGCAGGCCCTGCTGCCCTCGAAACTCGGCAGGATCAGCTTGTGCCCCAGCCAGTTGGGGCTTAGCCCGCCATCGCCGTCTTTGTCGCGCGAATAGGCAAAATCATAACCGCTGTCATAGCCGCTGATGTCGTCGTTCATACCATATTCGCTGTGCGTGGCGGGGTAGATATCAGCTTCGACGAATTCACCGAGGGCGAGGTCGAAAATGGTGTCCCGGTCGCTGCAGTTGTAGATGGTGTTCTTGAAAACCAGCATCCGGTCGAGGTTTTGCAGGTTCCAAGCAAAGGATTCCCGCTTTATGGCAATCCCCAGGGGATAATGCTGGTTGTATCGGCGGAAGGTTCCCAAGTCTCGCTGTCCGCTTGTTCCCAGGGGACAGAAGTCATAGAAATAGCCAGTGAGGGTCTCAAAGCCTGGCGTGACAAAGCTTTCTGGCTGAGGCTGGCTGAAGCAGTAGGTTCCCATTGGATCCGGCCAGGCGAATTCCCGCGGTGCCGGGAAGCCCAGAATGCTTTTCAGAACTATGTCCTGGTCACAATACTCAGGGTAGTGGGAAGTATAGGCGGCAAGGGTATTGTAAGCTGGCAGCAGTTCCCAAACATCTAAGTAAGTGCCGTTGCCGGTGGGGAACATAATCTGGTCCCAGCCAACGCTGCAGAGGGTGTCCACCACCGCTTTGAGGCCAGAATGCCAATCCGGAGCGCCTTCGAAGGTGGTCCCGCTGCTGTCTGCGGAAGGAATCTGCGCCAGCCAGAAGAGCTTGCGCCCCTCATCATCTCGGCGCTGCAGCTTGCCCCCAATCCAGATGGAACCTTCAATCAGCAGTTTGTTTCCGCTCTGAGCGGGATAATCCAGGCCCCAACAGCGGCCATAGTTGCTCACTTCCAGCCTGAGACTGCCAGCGTTGTGGATTTTACGGTTCATATATTTGGTATCGAACCCGGTTTCCGGCGACAGGGCAGCCAGAATCCCAACCATCAACATAACGAAAAGCACAAGTGAGCGTTTCATAAGCGACCTCCAGCGAGCTTGTCCTGATTCAGCAGAAGCTGAAGAATAACATCCAAAGCTGGTTCCACGTCCTGGGGTTCCAGGTAGGAAAGCGGAACCCCGAACACAAACATCCGCCCGTGCTGATAGCCCACATGTTTGGAAGAGTAGAAGTTATACTGCTCTTGGGTCGGAGGATAGATCGGATGATCAACCGGCTTGCAGCCGAAAGCGTGGTAACAGCCGGCAGCCAGAGACGGATCGAACCAGGTGACCAGCCCGAGACCCTGACGGAGCCGCACCATTGGATTGAAGGCATCTTCTATCATCAAGTCCATGTCGAATTGGTTGTCTTTTGCTTCCGTCCTCACGAAGAATACATTGCTGTACCAGGTATTGGACACCGCTCCAAGATCCGATAGGCTTTCAATCCCGAAGCGTTCGCTCACAAAGCCGTGCGCTTCTAACCGTAGCGAAAACAAAGCATTGTAGAGGTTGGCTCCGGCGCTGATGATCACGGCTCCCCCGGCGTTCAGGTAGATTTCAAGTGGGTCGACATTTATCGGGAGGTTGATATTGCTCGTGGGATTGTCTGAATGCCAGATTACCGCCAGATAGTTTTGCATGAGGACTGGCGAAACGGTGAGAGCGGAACCAATTTCCGGCTGCGCGTCAACGTGCCCCAGCGGACCCCAGTCTGTGGGCAGAACGCTGTCGTAGAAACCATCCACATAGCTTTCCGGTGCCATGGATGCGCTGTGACGGGTGTCATCCACGATCAGCAGGCCGTGGCGCTGCGTTCTGTGTACAAAAGGCGCCAGATTGATGGTGACGCTCACCGGGTCGCTGACGGCGCTTTGCAGATCGACGGCGCAGACTTCAAAAACGTGCTCTCCGTCCGCCAAGCCGGTGAGGATGCAGCGCCGGGAGTCCTCATAAAAGTTGGGCACGCGCAGCCAGGTCTTGCCGTGATGGGTGATCTGTGCGGTCTGGATGAATTGAGGCAGGGCGGGAAAGGGCACGCCATCCAGCCGCAGGTCGAAATGCGCCACCTGGCTGTGGTAATTCGTCTTAGTGACAGCGTCGAGACAGAGATTGAACTCTTTATCGAAGGGACCGCCGGGGATAAAGCCTTCCATGCCAGACCAGGGCGGATTGGTTGAACCATACTGGCCCAGATAGCCCCACTGCAGATGCAGCTTCAGGTCTGGGGAGTTGATCGCCTCCCAGCCTGCATCCGTTTCCCAGAGGCTTCTGTTATTGTGCAGGGCGGCAGGCGGGATCAGCTCCTTGTAATAGAGTTGTTCCAACGGGTTGACACTGTAGTGGTGCTCCCCCAGCGCGGCGAGGGCTTGGGTATAAATCAGGGCTTTGGGTTTGAAATTGCCCCGCACCCGGAAATAGACACTCTGGGGAGTGGCCTCCTCAATGCCCTGGCGGCTAACCACATAGCTTTCGAACTGGGTGTATTGATTATGGGCGTTTTCGCTGAGCGCAGGATCAGTGGTGGCGTTCAGCCTCACTTTGCGCAAATCCGCCATCTCCAGCGAACTGTGCCAGACGCCTTCTGAAATCACTTCCAGGTCTTTATTCAGTATGTTTAGCCGAAACATGAAGTGGTCCGCGTAAAGGCCGTCCACATAAATGTCGCCGATCACTTCACGCAAAGCGAATTCGATTCCGGTGCCGGTGTTGGCGCCGGGTTCGATGGCGGTGTTGATGAGGCTGCCGATCAAGCGGTCGCTCTTGAAGCCGGAGCTGTATGTATTTATTTGAGAGTCTGTTGACTTGACCCTTAAATCCACTTTTTTAACGAGGTTGCTGATTTTGCCCTCGCTGGAAGCAAAGTCGAAGCTGAGGCTGTCGCGTGTGGTCCAAATGCTTCGGTGCGGCCCTTCCTCCGCCAGGGAAACCTCCAAATCCGCTCCGGGCGCGCGAAACCACAACCAACCCTCGGGATCGGCAAACCAACCTTGTGGGAGTTCACCGCTTAAAGTCTCTACCCGCCAGGCGAAGAGGGCGTTCTCCGGCACGGCGGGTCCCGCGGAAATGCCCTGCCGGTAGATGTATTCATCCCCATCACAGGGCAGTTTGTCCTCTGAAAAAACCAGTGTCCCGGCTATTGGCTGGGGTGCTGTTGGCCCGCTCCTGCCGCAGGAAACGAGTACAGCCAGCAAAGCCAGGCCCAAAAAAGATCTCATTAGTTTGTTCATTACTCACTCCCGCTATCTTTTCTTGTCTTCCATTCGCGGTTGTCATTCTAACTTTATCAAAGTACTTGTCAAGCATTATGTTGGGTTCTCTTTCAAATTGGATGGATAAAGCTCTCTGGACTGCTTTCTGATTGAATGCCCGCAACCACTTGATTTAATAGAGAGCCATAAATGCCAACTCACCGCAATGTCCTGTCGGTCAGGCCCTGAGCGCTCGAGACCGTCCCTCTCTTTTGTCCCCCGCCCAATACTCGCATCAAATGCGGGCATCATGCGGGAGGCGCGACAGAGTTACATAAAAGGGCCTTAACAGCCAGTCAGGATCGCTTCTTCCTGGCCGCTTCAAACACCTGTTATCGTATGCCATACCAAGGCGTTACCCGCCCGGGTTTAATGAACATCATGGATTTCAGGGATGGAAAGGATGTTTGGTCGGGAAGTTCAGATTCTGGATTTGTTTCTGATTCACCTGCCGGATAGTATCAGTTCATAGGCAACCGAAACGAACCACGAAATCACGGTCCGGAACGAAATCCAAAAACGTCCAGCGGTAGTTGGAGTTTTGAGCGTCGAGACTGACGATGGGGTCCGGGTAAGGCAGATCGGTGAGCGTAATTCCTTGTCCGAGAGTAAGGTTTATCTCCGAAGAAGGCAGCGGCCGGCCCCAGGAGTTAGCGGTTAGCAGCACATAGCGGGCTTCCGAGCCGCTAATCTTTTGCCGGTAGCTGATTTTCACTCCCGCAAAGCTGCGCGCGGGCAAGTCCAGCCTGAAGCCAAAGCCGCGCTGGTTCTGGTATAGCAGTTCCACCGACATGCTGTCCACGGGTTCGATGAGGCTGATGGATACATCCTCCGCGACCCCGACGCTGTCGGAAGCGGGAACGGGAAACCAGATCAGGCGGCTTAGTGCTTCATGGTGGAGATTGGAAAGGAAGAACCGGCCAGAGACAATCCAGAGCAGAGTGTCGCTTTCCGGGGAGGTTTTCTCCAGAGAAAAATCCAGCACCTCGCCTTCAAAGGCGAACTGCGGCTGGGCCAGCAGCAGCCCCGGCAACAGCAAGAGCAGCAGCAAAAAGGCCTTGGGGCTCATTTGATGACGCTGATCCGGCCTCGTCCCAACTGGCGGGAACCCTGCTCCAAAGCAATAAAATAGATGCCGCTGGGCAGCTCCGGCAAGCGCCATTGAATCTCAGCTACAGACGGCATCCCAGTACTTGCCAAAACACGGCCGCGCAGGTCGTAAAGCTTAAGTTCGGCAGATTCTGAGAGGGAGATTCCCTGGCCGTATTTAAGCGAGACGGTGTTCCCGCTGGCAGAGTTCAGGACTGAAGGGCTGATACTTAATACATGGCTGGCAGAGGGCTGGACAGGATCGTCTGCGGCTGCGCTGCTGATCACAGCGGTGAGCGAAACGGTTTCCTCCGGCTCTGGGTAAAACCTGATATCAAGCACTATTTCCTGGGTGAGCGGATCCAGAACCCGTACCCGGGTGGGTACTGCGGAAGAGGCTAGCTGCCAGTTTCCATCGGCATCGGTGGTGTATGGGGTGTAATATGTGGAAATATAGCCGGTAAAACTCAAATAGACTGGCACTCCAGACACCGGTATTCCTTGCTGGTTCTGTGTGTGCACGCTGAGAGTGTAGCAGTGAACGGGGTTGAATCCGCCCTCGGTGCCTATGTCCTTGGCCCAGGCGGCAACCTCGCCTTCATAGGTGCCTACCATCACCTGCACAGCGGATTGGCCAGGCTGCAGGGAACGCAGGTCCACAGCGTCTCCCAGCCCCCAGCTGACCGATTCTTGCCACTGCGAATCCCACGAGATGCTGTCCTGCAGCACCAATTGGTCATTGAGGGGATTAATACTGAAACCGGGAATGGCCTCAGATATGTTCACAGTGAAGGGCAGGGAAGTGGGTGGAACGAAAGAGTCTGGGAATTGCCAGGTTCCGGCTGAGGTGACAAAGGTAAGTTCCGAAATGCGGTCCAGATAGCCATAGTAGCCATGGTCTTCGGCGAACTGGAGAAAGAGGTCGCCGGAATCAAACCAAAGCCGGGCCAGGTTTCGGGGTGTAATGGGATTGGCCGTCAAAGCTGTGGCGAACAGCATTACGGCCACAAGCATAAGCAGCTTTTTCATGGTTACCTCACTTTATGATGGTGATACGGTCTCCAACCAGAGGGCCTCTGGAGCCGCTGAGACGGATGAAGTAAATGCCGTTGGCAAGGTCCGGTAAAACCCAGTCTGTGTATCCCTCTCTGGGCATTTCCCTGCCGGCCATCCATCTGCCGCGCAAATCGTAGAGGTCCAGACGCGCGGCTCTTTCCAGCGGCTGTTTTGATCTGTATTCCACGTGCAGGGTGTTGCCGGACGAGGCTCCCAAAACGGAGGGGCTGAGCTCCAGAGTTTTAGGCATTAGTTCCTCGGGCGCAACACCACTGCTCGTGACTATGGCTTCGATGTGAATATGCTCGCCGGGCTCAGGGAAGTGAAGTTGGTTGTAAACCCAGGTTCCGGTGACGGGATCTTTGATGATGACGCGGACGCGCTGAGCATAGAAATACTGCTTCTGCCACCAACCGTTGGAATTGGTGTGCGCGTCCGGCCAGACGGTGTCAGGGTAGGTGCCGTAGTTCAGGTGGATGGGCACCGAGGAAGCAGGTTGGCCGCTGAGATCGTTCACCTGTACGCTCAGGGTGCAGAGGGTGGCGGGACAATAGGGATGCACATAAGCTGTGCCGTTGTCTTTAGCCCAGACGTGCATTGATTCCCATTCCCCCATGTAGATTTGGTAGCCGACCGAATACTGCACCACAGACTGGCCGGCCGTGAGCGGATGGATGTTCACGCTGGTGTCGTTCTGGGGCCCCCAACTGACGGTTTCATCCAAGGGATCATCATAAGGGTCCGTATCCACTGTGAAAAAGTCTTCCGCGCGGTTGATGGTGAAACCGGGGATGGCCTGGCTGAGATTGATTTCGAACGGCAATTCCGGCGGCAGGGTGTAGTCGCAGGGGAAATTGTAAGTGCCGGAAGAGGTTGCGAAGCCGAGGCTGCCCACGTCCCAAGCGTCTGCCTCAGGGCCGAAGCGCACCCAGAAATTGTCAGAATCGTCAAACCAGACGCGCTCCACCGCCCGGGGGATTTGGATGTTGGCAGCCAAAGCGCTGATAACGAGCAGCAGGGCCGCAGCGGAGACCATCTTTTTCACGTCCATTTCTCCTCCCAAGGAAAGAGTAAGTCATTGATCAGTAAAGGCAAATCCTTTTCATGGGAATATTCAGGCCAGGCAGAGTTGCCCGCAGGAAATAGACACCTTTGGCGGCTGGCTGACCGCTGTCGTCCAAGCCGTTCCAGATGCACTCGAAGCTGCTGCCGGAGGCCGTTTTCTCTGGCTGCAGCACGCGGACCTTCTGGCCGCGAAGGTTGTAAACCTCCAGAACGGGCTGGCTGCCAGAAGCGTGATCCAGCTTGATGTTGACGTTGCCAAAGGCTGGATTGGGCCAGGCTGTCAGACTTGGCTGAAGCACCGGAGGAAGACCGGGATCGTCGTTGGGAACGGTCAGGATAGTTCTGGCGTGGAAAACCTGGCCGGACTGGTTCGGTTCTGTCCCGATAGCACGCAGCCACAGATAGATATCCAAAACATCATCGTCGGCAGGCACAAGAGCCAGGGTGGAATTGGACAGGTCATACTGGCCCGGGTCGCTGATGTTCAGGGGCCAACTGGCGAGCAAGGTGGACGTGCCGGAATAAACCTGATAAATCTTGAGAGTGCCGGCTTCATACAGGGCAAAGATTCTGTGTCCCAAGGGCAAAACAGTCGTGGCATTGAGGCCAGTATCCACCTGGTAGGCTATCTCATAGTCCAAATCACCGGTACCCGCCTCAAGGACTCGGACCTTTAGTTGGCGTGTGTCAGGTCCCTCGGTTTCCTGAAGCAGGAAGGCAGAGCCGTCTGAAGCCAGATCCAGGCTGCGGATCAGGCCCTGGCCTTTTGTGGAAGCGGACCAGTCTGCCACATTGTCGCCCTCAGCGTAGAGCAGCAGGTCGTTCACGCTGTAAAGGGCACGGTTATCAGAGCGGGTGAAAGCTTTGCAGTGGGTGCGTTTCAGTTGTGGTTTCAGGAAATAGCGTTCGCCCGTCGAATCGTTTATGGTCCCCAGGGCCAGTCCCAGCTTCCACATGCTGTGCTGGTCGGTGTCTCCGGCAAAGGGAGCGTCACTCAGCTTGCGGCGGTAATCGTTGTAGTACTGTCTTTTGTATCCCACACCAGAACCGTCGGCGCCGGGATAGTTGACATTGGTAAGTTGAAATCCAAAAATGGGATCGTTATGACTAACAGAGGTTGGCGAGCTTGAACCCCCGCAGTGGTCCTGGTCGATATCCCAGACATTGTAACTGGGCCACTCTTGGTCATCATAGGAGCGGTGCATGAAGCCGCGACGCTGCTGATACACACTACCCCAGAGCTTCAGGGTTCCCCGTTCCAGATAGGGTGTGCGTTCCGGCCAGAGGGGATTGTACCAGGGCAGGTCAATCTTCAGGTTGCGGTTTCCCGGATTGATGGAGGCCCAGGGCTGGGTTTGGGTTTGGGGATAGCAGTAGCGGTGTAGGTCGATGTTTTCATACAGGACGCCGTCGATCCGCACTGCCGGCGTGGAAGGATGCGGATGCTGGTATTCGAAGGTGAAAACCCCGTCGCAGCGCGGGTTGACAGAGTCTCTGCCAAACGCGAAAAGACTGGCATAGATCAGGTGGGGTTCCTGGTCCGAAGCGCAGAGCCCGTGATAGCGCAGGTAATCCACCGGGCTGCGGTAACCGTATTTGAGCACGATACTCTCTTCCGAAACCAGGTTAACGGAATCGGTTAGATTGCCAACCAAGTCTAATCCCGCTGGAGTGTTGGCCAATAGAATGTCATCCAGGATGAAGATGGTGTCTGCCGCCGCCCAGGTTTGGTGCGAGCCGAAGGTGCCCTTTATCCAGAGCTTGCCATTCACAAACATGCTGGTGTTGTGACAGGATCCGCTGTTATAGAAGCTCCAGATGGTGTCGCAGACAGCGTAACTGTTTTGGTAGAGAAAGTTGTTCGGGTCTGCTGGAGGATAGGTGGAATAAACATCTGAAGTCACAATATGGGCAGGCTGCACCACTCCCAGATAGGCAGTGTAGCTACTGCCGTCAACTTCCACATACATGATGTGGTTGGGATTATAATACGTAGGTCCGACCAACTGGTTGTCAACATTAGTGGCGCCGGTAATTTCCAACAGTGGCGCGTTTTCGATCAAACCTCCAAGAAAGATTTCGTGTTCATTATAGGTTCCGCTGAAGCTCATCACCTCGCCGCTGATGATGACCGGGCCGTAAAAAGCGGGCCAGCCGTTGTTGGAGCCGCCTGAGGTTCGCTTGATCCAGAGATCGGAATTCAAACGAACGCCGCCATAGATCTGATCCTGGCCATGATAATAGAGGTTCGTGTCGTTGGAGGATATATCATTTTCGGTAATTATATGTGGTACAATCAGTTCCTCCGGATCATCCGGATGGCAGTAATCATCCTGCGAGTGCTCGGGATAGGGCAGCAACAAATCGACGGTTTTGAGCTGGCCGTCCCTTCGTTCCGTGATGGGACTGTTCTCGAACGTTCGACCGGTATCCAGAGAGGGATCATCTGTCGCGGTTAGCCAGGTCAGGCCGCCATCGACTGATTTAGCCATCAACCTGTCCGTGCCGCTGGTGTAGGTGATGATAATTTCCTCTGGTGAGTAAAAGAGAGTGGGTCTGGTAAGACAGTTGCTGGCTTGGGCAACATTGACGGAAGTCCAGGAGTCGCCGCCGTCGGTGCTGGATCTATAAACGATCCAGCCAGTTAGACCTGGGTGAGCTCCGGGGTTGTTGAAATAAACCATAGCCAGCAGTCCTGGCTCGGAATGTACAGCGGCCTTACCGGCAAAATGACCCTCCCCCACCAGATGGAGGGGGCTCATCTGCGCCGTCAGGGCTCCAAGCCCCAAGGCCAACGTCAACAGTAACATTGCGTTACGCATTTTTCCTCCCGTATTGCTTGCAAGTATTTAAGGCAAATTGTAAGGGTTGCATGAATCGTTCCAATCTTCAAGCAAAAAACAGGCGCCGCTGCCGAGGCTAACGCTGTAATCCTGATGTATATTATGTTTGGGCTCATGAACCTTACTCCAACCTTAGCCCCCGAACTTCCGCCTCTGCATCGCCTCCCGCATAATGGCCGCATCGAATACGGGAATTATGCGGGAGGCAACAGGGAGATGAAATGGAGGGGGTTAAGCACCAGCCAATTTTCCCCTTGACGGATAGCGGGCCTCGAAAAATTGTGAATTTCCATACAAAAATAAGGAGTCAAGATGTACGCCATCGTTGATATCAAAGGATTTCAGTACAGGGCTGAAGCAAACGCCATCCTGCGCGTTCCCCTGCTGAATACGGCGGAGCCGGGCCAGAGCCTGGAGTTTGACCGGGTGTTGCTTGTCCGCAATGAGGACGAGATCATGGTCGGCCAGCCCGTAGTAGAAGGCGCAGCAGTACTTGCAGAAGTAATCGAGCACGGTAAAGGCAAAAAGAAGGTGATCTACCATGCCAAACGCAGGAAAGGTTACCGTGTTAAAAAAGGTTACCGTGAGCAATACACAGAAATTAAAGTCACCGGTATCCGGATTTGAGGAGATGAGAAATGGCACATAAGAAAGGAGTCGGAAGCAGCCGCAACGGACGGGACAGCAATCCCAAATACCGCGGCGTGAAAAAGTACGGCAGTGAGTATGTTGTGGCCGGCAACATCATCGTGCGCCAGAAAGGCACGAAAATCCATCCCGGCGCCAACGTCGGCATGGGCAGGGACTATACCCTGTTCAGCCTCATCGAAGGCCATGTGAAATTTGAGACCCGCGGGGCCAGCAACAGAAAGTTCGTCTCTGTGGTCCCCATCAGCAGCGAAGCATAAGCGGCGCCGTCACCCATATTGAAAAACCCCCGGTCAAAAACCGGGGGTTATCTTTTGCGTTCCGAACTGAGGTCCGGAGGCGTAATTAATTTACCTTGAAGGTTGTATCGCCCTTTTCGAGGAAGGCGATGATCTGCTTAGCAGCGGCCACGCCGGCATTGACGTTGGCTTCACCGGTCTGGGCCCCCATTTTCTTGGGGGTCCAATAGCTGCGGTCGGGGTAGAGCTCAGCTAGTTTGGCGGAGCAATCGGGTTCCACGTCGCTCACATAACGGAATTTCGCTTTTTCTTCAAAGGCCTTCAGCAGAGAATCTTCGTCGATGACTTCTTTGCGCGCGGTGTTCACCATGATGCAATTGTCCTTCATCAGGGAAAGCAGGTCCCAGTTGATGGATTTCTTGGTTTCGGCTGTGGCGGGAATGTGCAGGGAAATGTAGTCGCCGGTACTGAAGATTTCCTGTACGCTGTTTAGGGTGGTGACGCCTTCCTTGGCCATTATTTCAGGGCTGATGTAGGGATCGTAGGCGAAAACTTCCATTCCTACGCCTTTGGCCATCTTGGCCAGAAAACGGGGAACGAAACCGAAACCATAGAGCACCAGCTTCTTGCCGGCCAGTTCGGATCCGCTTTTGCCGTTGAATTTGCCCCGCGCCATATAGATCATCATAGCCAGGGCAAGCTCTGCCACTGCGTTGGAATTCTGGCCAGGAGTGTTCATGGCCACCACGTTGTGGGCTGTGGCAGCGGCGAGGTCGATGTTGTCATATCCGGCGCCGGCGCGCACCACGATTTTGAGTTTCGGAGCTGCTGCGAAGACGGCTTCGTCAACCTTGTCGCTGCGGATGATGAGGGCATCGGCATCCGCGACGGCGGTGTGAAGGTCTTTGGGATCGGTGTAGTTTTCCAGCCAGGCATGGGTATAGCCTGCGGCGTCAAGCTCGGCTTTGATTTTTTGCACGGCGGCCGCGGCAAAGGGTTTTTCCGTGGCGATCAGTACTTTGGGCATTTTTGGTCTCCTTGTTTGTATTTATCATATGATCTTATAATGGTTATGGCTGTTTTCAAGTCAAGCCCTTTTTCACTTCATTAGTAGCATACGCTTTGTGATCGAGGCTTCGCGGGTTTGCAACCGGTAGAAGTACAAACCGCTGGCCACAGCGTTGCCGCAATCGTCTCGTCCGTCCCAAAGCACGCTGTGATCGCCTTTGGGCAGATATCCGGAGTTGAGTTCGCGCACGGACTGGCCTTTCAGGTTGAACACTGTCAGGCGCGCCTCACCATTCTGAGCAGTCTGGAAAGCGATGGTGGTGCTGGGATTGAAGGGATTGGGATAGTTCTGCAGCAGTTTGTCCGAAAGCGCTGGTACAGTGGGGTCAGAACTCGGAAGAATTGCAGCTGCGTGGCTGCCCTGGCGTTTTAGCGAGCCGCGATAGGTGACCCAAGGCATGCAACCTCCGGCGGCGCGGCGCAGATTCAACACCAAGACACCGGTGGAGTAGCCGCTCACCAGTTTCAAGATTCCGTCGCTATCCAGATCGCAGATGGTGCCCGGAGTGGTGCCGTTATAGGAAGTGATGAAGGGGAATCCGTCCAGCATGGATCCGTCGGTTTTGTAGGCATAAACGGAGTTGATGTTGCTGGAGACCAGGATTTCCGGGGCGGGATCGTCGTCCAGGTTTGCAATGAGGGGCGGGGTGTTGCATACTGCTCCGACATTCAAAGGAAATCCGCTCAGGTAATCGCCGTTTTGGTCAACCGCGCAGAGGATTCCGCCAAGAGTCACAAATACTATTTCCAGGGCCCCGTCACCGTTGAGATCAGCCAAAACTGGACTGGAGGCCATCGCGGAGGGGATTTGCTTGTCCACCAGGATCTCTCCGGTGGGTGAAACCAACAGCATCCGGGTGTTCGCTCCCAGGGCGATTCTGCCGTTGTCCAGCACAGTTGGTGCACCGGATATGGCGCCGAATATAGAAATGGGGAACCCGGGTTTGTAGTTGCCAGTGCCGTCCAGGACGTGCAAATTGCCGTTGTTGGTGCCGACGATGATTTCCATCAGGCAGTCGCCGTCCAGGTCGGCAGCTGCCATCTCTGAAAAGTAGGCGGAACCGAGGTTTACGGGGAAACCCGGAACCGGTATGCCATTATGATCAACGGCATGCAGATCGCCATTGAGCCCCTGCGCCAGCACCTTGTCTGTGCCGGAAGCGTCGATGGTAGCGATCACAGGGCTGAACAGCAACGGGCTGCCGGCGTTGTAATCGAAGACAGGAACCCCGGACAGGGAGGTGGCCAAAAGACGTCCGGTGCGGCTGGAGTAAACTATCTCGGGAGCGCCGTCGCCGGTGATGTCGCCAATGGCGGCGCTACTCATGATATCCTGTTGCGGAGGAGCGAACCAGCCATCGAAATTCTCGCCATACCCATCAATGTAATAGGCCCGGCCATAAACATCCAGATACATGATATCAGAGCTTCCGTCGCGGTTGAAATCGTGCACCATGGGCGCGGATTTGGTTTGGATCTGGCAATCCCAGGGATATCGGTTATCCACCATGGTGACCTCTACGCTGATGTCAAACCTGCGAATACCGATGCTGAGACCGGTGGTGGGATGCACCGCGTCCAGCGTAAGTTGCATCTGGTAGATTCCATAGCCGATGTCGGGGCTTAATTGCACGCGGATGAAAAATCCATCCGGGCTGGTCTCGCCAGGCAGGATCTGGGAGATGCTCTGTGTACCGGTCAGCACCTCCACTCCAGCCGGGACATTTTGCAGGGTCACGCTAACATTATTGGCTGTCGCCCAGTCCTGATGGTTGCGGATCACAGGAAAGATGCGCAGGATTTCGCCGGGGTTGATGCCGCCGTCGCCATCACCTTCGATATCGGAGATGCTGTAATCTTCCAAAGTAAGGAAAGGCAGAGAGGTATCGGGATATTTGATCTCTATAGAAGGATCGCCGAACAGCACCATCTGGTAGTAGCACCAGCGCATTACGTCTATGCTGAGCGCGGCATTGAGGTTTTGCAGCCGGGAATAGCTGAGCGCCTGGCCCAGGCGGGTGTTCGGGGTCTCGTACAGGCCGATGAAAAACTCGCGATCATAAAACTGCGAGGGGCCATCAATGCTGCCCGGCATGTACCAGCCGTAGCGCGTGTTACCAATGAAGGCGAAAACCCCGCCATTCGCGAAGGACAGGTGTTCGCCGATGCATTCGCTAATCCCACTGGTCCGCTGGTCAAAAGCGGCGGGATAGCATCCCTGGCTGTAAAGAAATCCGTATTCCGTGTTCTGGAGTTGCTGGATGGTGTTGTTGCTTTGCCCCATCAGGTAGGTTTCGTTGGCGTGGCCCATGTGGTTCATGGCGTTGGCGCCCTGGTTGATGGCGTTCCAGACGCCCTCCGCGCTGTAGGTGCCGTCACGCTGATACATGGTGCGCAGGAAATAATCATCTGGAATATGGATGGCCACATCATCCTTGTAATCGCCGCCCCAAGTGAGGGGGTTGTAGTTAAGATTTTCGCCGAACATGATCGAGATGTTATTGCTAAATGTGTCGTTGTTAACGTAGTATTGGGTTTTACGGAAGATGTTGGCAAATTCAGACTGAGTTTCGGCTGGGAAACGTCCGATGTGCACTTCAGGCAGCATGTCCACGTCGTCCGATGGTTCGCCCCAGATATTGTTTCCGTTGGCATTCCAGTTCCCATCCAGATTGCTGAAATAGATGTCGGTGGGCATCCGGTTGTCCACAGTGTCGCCCACCTGACCGTAGCAGCCGCGTTCCGGCACGATCTCGTCATCGCCGCCCAGGATCACGTATTCCAGCGGAGTGGCTGAGGTGGCCCAAGTTTGATAGGCATCGATGATGAAGTTGCGCACCTTCTCGGCGTTGTCAGTTCCGAGGTAGGCGTCATAGATATCCGCTGTGCTGAACAGGCCGGTACTTATGTTCTGTGTGTTGCGCCACTGGATGTAGTTGGTGAAATTCGAGGTGCAGGAATCGCTGGTGATGATGATCATCTTTTTAGGCACGCTGAGGTCTATCAACCGGCTTTGCGGCACGTGGTCGCGATAGCTGGCTGAATTCAGGTAACTGGCAGCGGCATCCGGATTGAGCACCAAATCCTGTAAGTCAGAATTGCCCCTGGCTGGGGCAAAAAAGTTGGCCGAGGTGCGCGCCGTAGCTTCGTCAAAGGTGGTCTCGATCTCAATCTGGACATGTATACTGGCCAGAAGATGCTTCTTCACGGGATTGTATTTGAAGGGATAGACGTTGATCACGGCAATCTGATAACCGCGCATGGACTGCACTCCGAGATAGCTGAAATCCTGGCTGGGCCAGGCAGCATCGACGCTCCAGATAGCGGGGTCCGGTTGCGTGGTGTCAGGATGGGGCTGCGAAATCTTTTGCTGCGCGCGAACGAAGTCGAGTTCAGCCCTGTCGTCATGGAGCTGTGGCTCGTCCAGGTTCACACTCACGTTCAGCACTTTTTCGCCGAAGGGCAGCAGCACCCGCACCGGAAGATAGTTCAGCACCGGAACGCCTGGATCCATCAGGGGCGCGGTCTCAGCACCCCGGGTGGCGCCTGTGGCGCCGGCAGGATCAACATTCAGGTGCAGACTCAGCCCGAAAGCGAGCCCGCAAAGGGCCAAAAGCCCGATCAGTAAAAGCGTCCTTTTCATATCTATCATCCTTGGCTCAGATAAATTACACGTTTTTGGCAATGTAACCCATAAACTACAAACGGCCGGGAAACGTCAAGCATTTTTTCTCTTCGCACTTGCACACACAAATCAGGAACTCAACGTAAGCAAAACCCATACAGATATTCTTCTTTCCCCTGCATAAAACAAACCAGCTCCTGCTCAGTATAGCCATTCATTAACTTAGATAATGCATTAGGTATCTCAGACACAAATTCAGGACTGAAATTATCAGCTCATATTCAAAGAGTGGCGTGATCACAGTAATCCCAGCTTAGGGGTCCTCGCAAACGAGCATATCGAATTCGTGGGATACAAAGCGGAAAGAAAACCCGCTAGGAAGTGAAGCGATGTTGACTGGCCGTTAAGGCCCTTTACCAAATCCCTGGTGCGCCTCCCGTATGATGCCCGCATTTGATACGAGAATAATGCGGGAGGCATGAGAGTGGGATGGACTCAACCGCTCAGGACGTGGC
>JAAYWB010000029.1 GCA_012516855.1 Candidatus Cloacimonadota bacterium | reverse complement strand
CATCAATACTCCTTTGCTATCTATGTCAGTCGGTTTGCCTGTTGATCAGGATTATAGTAATACCTTTTCTGTCAACCATGAACCACACTCAACCACAACCGCATGACCGTTGTCACGATCAGCGAGATATCTTCTACCTGCATTTAATCGCGGACCCAGACACGGTAATCAGCATAAAAGGGGATGGAATAGTACCTGCTGCCTCTGGTGATCAACCTGGATACGTTTCAAGGTGATACCATTGTTGAGCCCGACAGCACAGACAGAACCATCTGTATTGCTCCAGTCGTCCTTTCTCAGGATCACCACGATGTTATTATTCATGACCTTAGGCTCCATGCTTTGGCCGTTTACCCGGAAGACCATATAGTTATCGAGCTTGTCCTTCAGATAAATCCGCAGTAACCCCACGAAATTGTCATGTTCATAATCCTCTGCTGCTTTTGCTGGCATTCCGGCAGAAATCTTCGCTATTAACGGCATTAATATTCACGCCAGAGGTCATTTATTGGCTTGACCGATACCCGTTTGGGTGATAATCTGCACCTATGAACTAAATTATTAGCCTGAATAATCGGGTCAAGACATTTTTTGAGTGTTAGTTGGCGGCGGATCATTCCAAGCTGTTTGAGCACCTTCAGAACTCTCCGGTGTAAACGCAGAAAGGTCTTCCCAAATTCTACTTGACAGTATGGTGTCAATTTAATTTACAGTAATCTGTCAACACTTTGGCAAAGACCGAGGAGAGAATGAGCGACAGAACCGTTTTTCAGTCATTGGATTTTATGACCCGGCGTTTCCCGCTGAACAGGTTGCTGAACACTCTAAGGAACAACAGCGCCAGCCATCTGATCGAAATCAACGGCGGGACCGGCTCGGGCAAGACCTATTTGGTGAAACCCCTGCTGGAGGCTCTGGGCAAAAGCTACAAGCGGGTGAACTACTATTCCCCGCATCCGCTGTTCTTCAACCAGTTCAACCGCGTTCTGAGGCTGCTTTGCGACGTGGAAAACGCCGAACTGGACTCCCTGCTGAAGGAACACCAGGACCGCTACCGCACCGGCCGCAAATATGACTTTTTCTATTTCCTCACCGAACGGCTGAGCCAAAGAAAACTTTTGAAACCCGCCGCCCTGGTGATCGACGATGGCGACGCACTCGACCCCTACACCCTCGATTATCTGCAGTATCTGGTGCAATACGCCTCCGAAAGCGGCATCCAAATAGTTGTGCTGGCTCAAAACCGCCTCTTTGGCTTTTCGGAGCCGGAACTCATCCCCCCGCTGAATGTTGACGACCTGCAAAAGCTTCTACAGCTTACCTTTCCGGAAGCGGAACCGGGCTTTGTTAAGGAAAGCGAAATCCTGCAAAAGATCTCCGACGGGAATCTGCTGGTGGTGGAGCACATTATCGCTGAAATGAAGCGCGAACCCAAAGCCAAATTTGACATCAGCCCTTTTCTGGACCGCAGTTACGACCCCCTGCAGATATATCTGGAGAATGTTTCCAGCCTCAGCGCCGCGCAGCGCGAACTGCTGCTGGCGAAGTTCATCCTGGCAGATGACGCCACGGAGCAGTGGCTTAGGGCGCTGGGCCTGGGCAAAACGCTGAAGAAGGACCTAGAAGCGCTGAGCGCGGCGGGATTGCTGGGAAGCGCGGAAGATGGCCATCCCGTGCAGAAAAAAACCAGCCTGGACACCTGGCTGAAGCAGAATCCCGAAGCCCTCTCCGGAGCTTTTTACGATAAACTCGCAGAGCTGCTGGCAAAGGACTGCGAACACCGTCAGACGCTTATCCGGCTGATGATGCAAAAACGCAAATACAACACCGCGCTGTTCGAAGGACTGATCCAAGAACTCTACCTGCTCAACGACAACGAGAACCTGCTGGAGCTTTACCGCTATCAACTGAAAAACACCAAAAAGCCGGAGAAGCTGCTGGCCATCCAGCAGAGCTGCGCCGCCGCCCACACCGGCCTTAACCAGATGGACGAGGCGGCTGAGCATCTGCGCCAGGCCCTGCACATCTGCACGGAAAACTCGCTTCCAGCGGAAGAAATCGTGCACATGCTGGCCTCCAACCTCTTCGCCGTGAACAGCACCGCCCTGGCTCTGGAAATCATCAAAAAATACACCCCGGACTCCATCGACCCTTACTGGAAGGTGAAAATCCTGCTGCTGAAGGCGGATATCCTGGCTGAAACCGAGGAATTCGAGACAGCCCTGGCGGAACTGGAAAGTGTGGTGCGCCAGATGAGCGCCATTGAGGACAAGGATCTCCGCTGGACGGTTCAGGGCGAGGCTAAAAAGATCAAGGGCAAAACCCACTATTACGTGAATGAATGGGACCAGAGCGTGGAGGCCTTCAAAGAAGCCGAAACCCTGTACAACATGGCGAAGGATCACAAAGGCCTGGCCGCTATCTACAACAACCTGGCTGTGCTTTACATGTTCCAGGGAGATTGGGAACGCAGCGAGCAGTATTTCCTGCGTAGCCTGAAACTGGAGCAGGAACTATTCAACCTGAACGGCATCAGCGTCTGCTACAATAACCTGGGCAGCCTGATGGACGACACCGGCGACGCCAACAAAGCCCTGCAGTATCTGGAACAAGCCCTGAAACTGCAAAAAATGCTCAACGAGCCCTACAACATCACCAATATCTACAACAACATCGGCGTCACGCTGATGGACCACAACGAATATGACAAGGCCGAGGAAGCCCTCACCAAATCGCTGCAGACCGCCATCGACTTCGGTTTTTTCCGCAACATCGTGGCCACGCTGAACAACCTTGGCGCCCTCTGGTTCAAGAAAGGGGATTGGAACCAGTCCATCGCCCTTTACGAACAGGCCATCAAGAAAAGCGAGGAGAACGATTTCATCGAGGGGCTGCTGCGCTCTTTCACCAATCTGGGCGAGGTTTATGAAAAGCAGAACGAGCTGAATCTGGCTTTCGACCTCTGTTTCAAAGGCCTCGAACTGCTGCCTCAGGTGAGCGATGATTTCATCAAGGCAGAGCTTTACGGCAACCTCGGCAGCGTGCTAACCAAGCTTCACCGCTTCAAGGAAGCCTATTCCTACCTGGTGGAAAGCCTGGACTTCTTCAAATCCATCAACGCCCGCGACAAAATCATCGAAGGCTTCCAGAAGCAAGCCTACTACTTCATTCTCACCCGCAACCACGAAAGCGCGGACTATTATCTGAACCAGGCCCAAAAGATGGCCGCGGAGCAAAACAAACCCTTTGAAACAGGCAAAATCCACTACCTGCGCGCTCTGCTTGAGCGCAAAAACCTGGCTGCCGCCAAGCAGCACCTGCATGAGGCCATCGAGATTTTTGTGGAAACGGCCAATATCTACGAGCTTTCGCTGGCAAATTATGAACTGGCCGGGGTGCTTTACGACCTCGAGGAATGGGAAAAAGCGCTGGAAATCCTCAAGGCCAACAAGAAGATCATCCAGCAGTACGGCTCCATCAAACTCCTGGAACAAAACGACATCCTCACGCAGAAGATTTCCAAGGAATACTCAGCCCAGATGCAGGACCTGCAGTTCGAGGAAAACCTGCTCAACCAGTTCTATGAAATCACCCAGAAGCTGAACACGCTCACCGACTCAGACGTGCTAATAGAGCACACCCTGGACAGCCTGATTGAGATTTCCGAGGCTGACGGGGGCATCTTCTGCCTCCACGGAAGCGAGACGGTTCCGGATTCCTGGGATTACAAGCTGTTCAAGAATTTCGCCAGGGACAACAAGTATTACGATGTTTTTATGAACGCCTGTGCGCGGGTTTACCGCTCCAACGAGATCGAAAACCACAAGCAGCCTCGCTTCGCGCCTTCCTACAACCATCTGGTGGTGATTCCCCTGGCTATTCGCAAGGACGTTTTGGGCGTGGTGCTGCTCTTCAGCCAGAGCGGCTCCCACTATTTCTCCGAGCGCGTCATCAACCTGCTCAGCGCGCTCTGCAACCAGGCTATCGTTATCATAGAAAACATCCGCTCCGCCAGCCTGGAAAAGACCCACGCCACCATCCGCGAACAACTTCATGCGGGCAACCTCTACGCCAACATCATCGGCAAAAGCCCGGAAATGATGAAGATCTTCGAGGTAATTGAAAAGGTGAAGGACACCCCCACCACGGTACTGCTGGAAGGCCCCAGCGGAACAGGCAAGGAACTGATAGCGCGGGCCTTACACTACGGCAGCAACAGGCGCAACAAGGCTTTCGTAGCCCAATACTGCGGCGCTTTGCCGGAAACCCTGCTGGAAAGCGAACTCTTCGGCCACGTTAAAGGCTCCTTCACCGGCGCGGCCTACGATAAAAAGGGCCTCTTCGAGATTGCCGACGGGGGCACCTTTTTCCTGGACGAAATCGCCGACATCAGCCAAAGCACTCAGGCCAAGCTGCTCCGCTTCCTCCAGGAAGGCGAAATCAAGCGCGTGGGCGCCACCAAGACCGAAAAGGTAAACGTCCGCGTGGTCTGTGCCACAAACGCTTCCCTGGAGGAAAAGGTGCGTGCCGGCGATTTCCGCCTCGACCTCTATTACCGCCTGAACGTGATCCGCATCGAGGTTCCGCCCCTGAAGCGCCGCACCGGCGACATTCCCCTGCTGGCCGTCCATTTCCTGGATAAATACAACACCCGCATCGGCAAATCGGTTCAAGGCCTTTCCGACGACGCCATGAAAGTGCTGGAACAGTATGAATGGCCCGGCAACGTGCGCCAGTTGGAGAACGAAATCGAGCGGGCTGTGACCCTGGTTGAGGACGGCGCTTTCATCCGGGCGCGGGATTTCTCGGATGAGGTGCGCCGCTACATTGAAAACCAGAAAACCATCAGTCTGCTCTCCAGCCGCAAATCGCTCAAAGACGCGATGGAAGAGCTAGAGCGCGAGATGATCCTGCAAGCCATGGAATCCACGGACTGGAATCAGACCCAGGCCGCCAAGGAACTGGGCATCTCGCGCCAGGGGCTTATCCAGAAACTCAAACGATACAATTTGGACAGGGAAGAAAGCTGATCCGGAGGACATTTGGAACCCAATGACATCCCGCCCCTGAGCGAAAGACTGAACTATGTGGCTTTCGACACCGAAACCACGGGTCTGGACCCCAAAACCGACGAACTGATCGAGCTGGCCGCAGTCCGCTTTCGCGGTGGTGAGGTGACGGAGCGTTTTTCCACCTTGGTGCGTCCCCGCGGAAAGGTGCCCAAATTCATCCAATACCTCACCCACATCGACCCACAGGAGCTGAAGGACGCTCCGGACGCGGAAACAGCCCTGAAGCAGTTCTTTGCCTTCATCGGCTACGACATCCTTGTGGCCCACAACGCCGGCTTTGACATCGGCTTCGTGAACCACCATTCCGCCCTCCACGGTGGGGACCTTATCCAGCGCCCCGTCTGGGACACGGTGGAAATCGCCAGGACCTACCTGCCCTTCACCACCGACCATCGTTTGGGGACCCTGACCGCCCATTTTGGCATCACCCTGGAAAGCGCCCACCGCGCCGGGGCGGACGCCGAAGCCACCGGGCTGCTGCTGGCAAGGCTGTCTGAACATATCGCCAGCCACTATTCCATGCTCTCGAACGCCCGCCTGCTGGACCTGGCCAAACAGGCCCAGCTCGACAACTCGCTATACAACTTCCTGCGCGTCATCGTTGAATATCAGCGCCGCTACGCCCTCATCGGCAAAAAGCCCACTTCGCCGGACGTGGCGAGACCGAACGTGGTTGAGAACAAGCTCCCGGGCGTGAATTTCGACATCGATGAGGTTTTCACCCCCACCGGCCTTCTCTCCCAAAAGTTTCCCAATTTCGAGTTCCGCGCCGGCCAGGTGGAAATGGCCAAAGGGATCGACGCCGCCTTTCGCGGAGGCAAGCATCTCGCCGTGGAAGCCGGCACCGGAGTGGGAAAATCCTTTGCCTACCTGGTTCCGGCCCTCGCCTTTGCCCACCGCCAAAAGACCAAGGTGGTCGTTTCCACCAATACCAAGAACCTCCAGGAACAGCTTTTTTACAAGGACTTGCCCCAACTGAAGGCCATGCTGCCCCTGCCATTCAAAGCCGCCCTGGTGAAGGGGCGCGAAAACTATGTCTGCGAAAGGCGCTGGGAGGAGTTCCTGATGGAGCAGACGAGGGGGATTTCGCCCTATGAAGCCCAGTCCCTGCTCAACCTCTTCGTCTGGAAAATGCTCACCATCTCCGGCGATGTCAGCGAGAATTCCTCTTTCGACCGAAACCGCTTCAGCACAGTCTGGCGCAAGATCTGTTCCGACCGTTATCTCTGCGCGGGACGCAAATGCCCCCACGCCTCCAGATGCTATGTGATGAGCCTGCGCAAGCACGTCGAGACCTCCTCCGTTGTGGTCACCAACCATGCCCTGCTATTGGCCGACCTCCTGATGGAAAACACCACCCTCGGCGAATACGGATACCTGGTGGTGGATGAGGCCCACAACCTGATGGCCACCGCCTCGCGCAACCTCGGCCTGGAGCTTTCCCACGCCGATCTGGCCAACCTCTTCAACCAGCTTTCCCAATCTTACCGCCGCAAAAAAACCGGCTTCCTCCATCAGTTGGAAACCGCCATGGACAGGAGCGTCATCACCGACGCCGCCAAAGACCAGATCAAGCTTTACTGCGTGAATCTGGCGGAGCAGGTCACCGGCTTGCGCGCTCAGGCGCTGGAACTCTTTCAGGAGGCCCAGGAACGCTGCAGCAATGCCGATTCCTACGGCAAACTGCGCATCAAGGACACTGCCGACTTTCCCCGGCTCTACGAACTGCTGGGCGGGCTGGTTTTCGCCTGGAAAGACTTTCAGAAGCAGCTCACTGCACTTAACAACGCCTTTTCCAGCCTCAACAGCAAGCAAGTGCCGAATTTCGATGCCCTCTCCGAAACTTTGGCTTCTTACCGCCTGCGCGCGGCTGAAACGGAAATGGGCCTCCTCAGCCTGGCCAATCCGGACCTGGAAAACCACGCCCTCTGGATAGAAAACTCCCAGCGCGTGGACTCAAAAAATCCCGGTTCCACTCTCTGCTACGCGCCGGTGGACGTTTCCCAACAGCTCAACCAGATGCTCTATTCCACCGTGCCCAGCATCATTTTCACCTCCGCCACCCTCGCTTTGCGAGGCTCCTTCAAGTATTTCTTCGGCCAGAGTGGGCTCAGCCTGGTTGACCCGGAAAAGCTGGACACCGCCATCGTGGCTTCGCCTTTCGACTATGACAGCCAGGCCCGCCTCATCGTGAGCAGCTTCCTGCCGGAACCCAGGGACCGCTTTTTCATGAACCAGGCTTTGGGCTGCCTCGAGCAGTTGCTGGCTTCCACCGACCTCGGCACCATGGTGCTTTTCACCAGTTACAAAGACCTGAACACCGTTTACGACCACGTTAGCGAAGCCCTCTACCGCCGCAAACGCCCCTTCTTCGCCCAGGGCAAGGCTGCCAGCCGCAGCTCTATGCTCGAGGAATTCAAGCGCCACAAAAACGCCGTCCTCCTGGGCACCAATTCCTTTTGGGAGGGAGTGGACATCCAGGGCGAATCCCTTTCCCTGCTCATCCTCTTCAAACTCCCTTTCCAAGTGCCGTCCGAACCGATTGTGGAGGCACTGATCGACAAACTCGACCGCGAACAGAAGGATTCCTTCATGCACTTCATGCTGCCCAACGCCCTGCTGAGGCTGCGCCAGGGTTTCGGACGCCTCATCCGCAGCCGGGGCGACCGCGGCATTGTGCTGGTGATGGATTCACGCGTGTCTAACAAATACTACGGCCAATACTTCAAACAGGTGCTGCCCGCCAAATCCCTGGAGATGAGAAGCGAGGTGGAACTCCTCAGCGAGGTTAGCAGCTTTTTTGGCCTTACATGAACAAGGAGCCTGAACTGAAAAACCAGATCCAATCCCGCTTCCCGGCCCTCGTTGAGGCTGGCGCCATCCGCTTCGGCGAACCTCTTGGCCCGCTCACCAGCTTCCAAATCGGCGGGCCGGCGGATGTCTTCTGCGAACCCGAAAGCGTCACCCAACTGATTGAGCTGCTTGATTATGCTGTCACCAATGGCATAGATTACTTTATCATGGGCAAGGGATCCAATTTATTGATAAGCGACAAGGGCATGGCAGGCATGGTTATCCACACCGCCCGCCTCAACCGCATCGGCCATGACGAAAACTTCGTAAGCGCACAGTGCGGAGCCAGCCTCAAAGACCTCTGCGCCTATGCCCAAAAGCTTGGCTTGGCGGGGCTGGAATTCGCCTCCGGCATACCCGGCAGCGTGGGTGGCGCTGTTTTCATGAACGCCGGCGCCTATGGTGGTGAGATCAAGGATGTGCTCCACTTCAGCAAATACCTGCTGCCGGAAGCGGGGCATCTGCGCTCCCACGCTTCGGTGCGCCACCTCAAGGCAGGGGACCACGGCTTCGGCTACCGCCAGAGCGTCTTTCAAACCAGCGGCTGGATCCACCTCAGCAGCCTTTTCCGCCTTACTCCTGACGACCCGGAGACCATAGCGGAACGCATGGCGGATTTGAAAAAACAGCGTTGGGAAAAACAGCCGATGGACCTGCCCAGCGGGGGTTCGGCGTTCAAGCGCCCCCCTGGCCATTTTGCGGGCAAGCTGATTGAGGATTGCGGACTGCGCGGCTTTCAGATCGGCGGCGCTGCCATCTCCGAGAAGCATTGTGGCTTCATTGTCAATCTGGGCGGAGCCACCGCCGCGGATGTTCTTGCTCTCATCGAACACGTCCAAAAGACCGTTTTCGAGCGCTTCGGCGTGATGCTGGAGCCGGAACTGCGCCTCACCGGCAGGACATGACCAAAACCTCCTCCCGTTTCTGGCTGCCGCTGCTTTTTTCTCTGCTGCTGCTCGCGCTGTGGCAGTTTCTCAGCGCCCGCCTCCGGATCGCTTTCTGGGTGTTGCCCTCGCCCGGGGCGGTGTTTGGCGTGTTCCGGGAAAATCCCGCCCTGCTCTGGTCTCATCTCCGGCCCACCCTCTTCGCCAGCGTCGCCGGCCTGCTTCTGGCCACCCTTCTGGGCGTGGTGACGGCGATGGCCATGCACAGTTCCAAGCCGCTAAAACAGATTTTCTACCCCTATCTTGTTGTTTCCCAAACCGTGCCCGTGGTTGCCGTGGCGCCGCTGGTCGTGCTCTGGTTCGGTTACGGCATTTCGGCCAAAATCTTCGTGGTGGTGCTGATGTGTTTCTTCCCCGTGGCGCTGGGCCTCTTCGACGGACTCAGGCAGGTTTCCCAGGAACAGCTTCGCCTGCTGCGTTCGATGGGCGCGAGCCGTTGGCAAACCTACCGTTATCTGAAGATTCCGGCCTCGCTGCCGGCTTTTTTCACCGGGCTGAAGCTCGCCGCCACCTATAGCGTGATGGGGGCTGTGGTTGGAGAATGGCTTGGCGGTCAGGCCGGCCTGGGTATCTATCTAACCCGCAGCACCAAATCTTTCCGCACCGAGCAGGTCTTTGCCGCCATCCTCCTCATCATCCTGCTCAGCCTCGCCCTCTTCGGCCTCGTCTCTCTCCTCGACCGGCTTCTGCTGGGCTGGCACTATAAAAAACTCGACGAATACGAAGACACGAGCCTCTGAAGGGCCTTCCGCCGCCTCTTACTCATTTTCAACCCGGGTAACCTGGCGTACAGCTAACACAATGAGCATGGACGACAGGATTATCTGCTGCCGTCGATATGCTCATCCCTTGCCTGTCGCCAGCGTGTGCCTGGCGATGCCCTTTGGCCGTTAAGGCCCTTTACTGTGTCCAAGACACGCCTCACGTATAATGCCCGCATTTGATGCGAGGATCATGCGGGAGGCGGGGGAGAGGGATGGCCGCGGGCGCTAAGGGTGTGACTGGCAGGGCATCGCGGCGGGCAAAAAGTTATGGCTCTATTTCGGCTGACTTTTCAAACAGCCTTTGCACCTTCTTCACAAGAAACCCCTGAAAAGAGGCTGAAAATCGCCAATATGGATGTTTGACATGAATACGCTGTCCATTCAAGGGAAAGAATCCAGGCTTATGTATCTGGCTTTATGATTCGCCAGGCGGCCCAAAAAGGGGCTTTTCGGGAGGGATTTTCTCGCTCGGGAGGATGCGAAGCCGGGCAAGTCGGTTCCCCTGCTGGCGAACACGGTTTGTAACATGCTGTAAACTAAGCAGATAAAAACCCCCAAAAAAGAAGGATTGTTCTTGACAAAAATGCCATATCTGATTTTATGGCAACCAAATATGGAAGCGCGTCCTAATCTGGCGCGCCAATTAACCCAAAAGAGAGTTTGAATACAGTGCTAAATATTAGGAGACAATAGATTATGCCTGAAAACAATTACACTGCAAGTAACATCAAGGTGATGAAAGGTCTGGAAGCCGTTCGCAAACGCCCCTCGATGTATATCGGCGGCACCAGCGAGCGCGGCCTTCACCATCTCGTCTATGAGGTTGTGGACAACGCCATAGACGAGGCTATGGCCGGTTACTGCGATTTGATCAAGGTGACCATCACCTCCCAGGGCGAGGTTGAGGTTGACGACAACGGCCGCGGAATCCCGGTGGACGAACACAAGGACGAGAAAATCTCCGCCCTGCAGGTGGTTATGACCGTCCTGCACGCCGGAGGCAAATTCGACAGCAATATTTACAAGGTTTCCGGCGGCCTCCACGGCGTGGGCGTTTCCGTGGTGGTGGCGCTTTCCGAATACCTCGAAGCGCGTGTCCACACAGGCGGAAAGCTCTATTTCCAGCGCTACGAGAGAGGCCAGGTCGTCACCGAAGTGAAGGTTCTGGGCGAAACGAACCGCACCGGGACCGTGATAAAATTCAAGCCTGACCCCACCATCTTTGAGACGGTGGAATTCAGCTTCGACTACCTCACTACCCGCCTGCGCGAGCTTTCCTACCTCAACCGCGGGGTGCGCATCATTTTGAAGGACGAGCGCAGCGACCGGATACACGACTTCCATTTCGAAGGCGGCATCGAGAGTTTCGTGGAGCACCTGAACAGGAACAAAAAGCCCCTCGGCAGCAAGCCTTTCTACATCAGCGCCGAGCGTAAGGGAATGGAACTGGAACTGGCGATGCAATACAACGAAGGCTACCAGGAAAACATCTTCAGCTACGCGAACAATATCAACACCACCGAGGGCGGAACGCACCTCAGCGGCTTCAAAAGCGGCCTCACCCGCGCCGTGAACACCTATATCAAGAACGCCGATCTGTTAAAAAACGAGAAGGTTACGCCCTCCGGAGAGGACATCCGCGAAGGCCTCACCACGGTGATCAGCGTGAAGCTGAGCAACCCCCAGTTCGAAGGCCAGACCAAGACCAAGCTGCAAAACTCCGAAGTGGACGGCTTCGTGAACTCTGTGGTCTATGAAAAGCTGATGACCTATTTCGAGGAACATCCCGCCGAGGCCAAAACCATCACCCTGAAAAGCATCCTCGCCGCCCGTTCCCGTGAAGCTGCCAGAAAAGCCAGGGAACTCACCCGGCGGAAATCCGTGCTGGAAAGCGGCTCGCTTCCCGGAAAACTGGCCGACTGCACCATCACCGACCCCGCCAAAACCGAGCTGTTCTTGGTTGAGGGAGACTCCGCGGGAGGCAGTGCCAAACAGGGCCGGGACCGCTCTTTCCAGGCCATCCTGCCGCTCTGGGGCAAGATGCTGAACACCGAAAAGGCACGAGTGGACAAGGTTTTGAACAACGACAAAATCCAGCCAATCATCCTGGCCATCGGCGCCGGGGTCGGCCAGGATTTCGACGTGAGCAAGATACGCTACGGCAGCGTCGTCATCATGGCAGACGCGGACGTGGACGGAGCCCACATCAGCACCCTTCTGCTCACCTTCTTCTACCGCTATATGAAGCCCCTCATCGAGCACGGTCACGTTTACATCGCGAAACCGCCTCTCTTTCTGGTGCGCAAGGGCAAGCAGAAGAAATACGTGTTTTCAGAGGAAGAGCGCGACGCCGCGATCGCGGAACTGGGCGAAAAAGGGGTGGTGGTCCAGCGCTACAAAGGCTTGGGTGAAATGAACCCGGACCAGCTTTGGGAAACCACCATGGACCCCGAAAACCGGATCATGATTTCGGTGAAGATGGACGACGCCATCGAAGCCGACAGGATGTTCACGGTGCTGATGGGCGACGAGGTCGAGCCCCGCCGCGAATTCATCCAGGCCAACGCCAAATACGTGCAGAACCTGGATATCTAAAAAAGCTGGAGTGAAGAATGGACGATAAAACAAAAATACTGAACGTACAGATTGAAGACCATCTGCGGCAGGCCTATCTGGATTATTCCATGAGTGTGATCGTGTCCCGCGCGTTGCCTGACATCCGTGACGGACTCAAGCCTTCCCAGAGACGCATAATATACGCGATGAGCGAGCTGAACCTCTCGCCCGGCGGTCATTTCCGCAAATGCGCCAAAATAGCCGGTGATACCTCCGGAAACTACCATCCCCACGGCGAACAGGTGGTTTATCCCACCCTCGTGCGCCTCGCCCAACCTTGGAACATGCGCTATCCGCTCGTGGACGGGCAGGGAAACTTTGGCTCCATCGACGGCGATCCCCCCGCAGCCATGCGCTACACCGAGGCCCGGATGCAGAAAGTCACCATGGAGATGCTGGAAGAGTTGGACAAGGATACGGTGGATTTCAAGGGCAACTATGACGACACGCGCAAAGAGCCGGAAGTTTTCCCCTCCCGCATCCCCAACCTGCTGATAAACGGCTCCTCCGGAATCGCGGTGGGAATGGCCACGAACATGCCGCCCCACAACATCGCCGAGGTCTGCGACGCCGTGATCACCCTCATCGACGACCCCGAAATGGAAATCCTCGACCTGCGCAAATACGTCAAAGGCCCAGATTTTCCCACCGGGGGATTCATCCTGGGTTCAGACGGGATCAAGGATTATTTCGAAACCGGGCGTGGACGCATCCTCATCCGCGGCGAAGCCGAGATCGAGACTGCCAAGAACGAGCAGGAATCCATCATCATCCGCTCCATCCCTTACCAGATAACAAAAACCGCCCTCATCGACAGGATCGTGCAACTGGTGAAGGACAAGCGCATTGACGGGATCAGCGATGTGCGCGACGAATCCGGACGCGACGGCATGAGGCTCGTCATCCAGGTGAAGAGGAACGCCGACGGCAACACGGTCCTCAACCACCTTTACAAATACACCCAACTGCAGTCAACCTTCGGCGTCATCAACCTCTGCCTCATAGACGGAGTGCCCCAGGTGGTGAACATGAAGGAAATGCTGAACAACTTCATCGAGTTCAGGCACGATGTGGTCCTCCGCCGCACGAAGTTCGAGCTAAAGAACGCCGAGGACCGCCTCCACATCCTGGAAGGCTTCAAAATCGCCCTGGACAACCTCGACGAGGTGATTGCCGCCATCCGCGCATCTCAAACCCCTCCTGAGGCCAACGAGCAGTTGCAGGCGAAATTCGGCCTCTCCGAAATCCAGGCCAAGGCGATCCTGGAAATGCGTTTGCAGCGTCTCACCGGGCTGGAGCGGGAAAAGATCGAGGAAGAGTATCGCGAGCTGCTCAAAGTCATCGCCCGCCTGCGTGACCTCGTGGAAAACAAGAGCCTGCGCATGGAGCTCGTCAAACAGGAAACCCAGGAAATCCGCGACAAGTTTGGCGACGCCCGCCGTTCCATCATATTGGAAAACTATATCGGCTTGCTCAATCCCGAGGACATGGTCGCCGACGAACTGGTGGTGGTGACCATCACCCACGACGGCTATGTGAAACGCCTGCCTGTGGATACCTATCGGGTGCAGGGGCGCGGAGGACGCGGCCTCACGGGAACCAACCTGAAGGACGAGGACAACATCCAGTATATCTTCGTGGCCTCCACCCATTCCTACCTCCTGCTTTTCACGAACCTCGGCAGGTGCTACTGGCTGAAGGTTTACGAGATACCGGAAGCGGGCAGGACAGCCCGGGGCAAGGCGGTGGTGAACCTCGTGAAGTTTGAGGACAAGGAAAAGATCAAGACCTTCGTCACCCTCAAGGAATTCAGCTCGGAACAGAACATTGTGATGTGCACCAGGAATGGCACTGTGAAGAAATCCGCCCTCGCTGACTTCAGCCGTCCCCGCAGCACCGGGATCCTGGCCATCAGACTGATGCCGGGTGACGAACTTATCGACGCCCGCATCACCGAAGGAAACGACGACATCATCCTCGCCACCAGGAACGGCTATTGCAACCGCTTCAGCGAAAGGGACATCCGCCAGACAGCCCGCTTCACCAAAGGCGTGCGCGGAATACGCCTCCGCGATGAGGACTATGTGATTTCAATGGGGATCATCTCCCAGGAAGACATCATCGAAAACGGCAGCCCCAGCGGAAAAACCATCCTCGCCATCAGCGAAAACGGCTACGGCAAACGCACTCTAACCTCCGCCTACCCCACCACCCGTCGCGGAAGCAAGGGCGTTATCACCCTCAAAACCAGCCAGCGCAACGGATATCTGGCAGCGCTGATGATCGTGGACGATTTGGATGACCTGATGATTATCACCCAGGAAGGCAAGATCATCCGCCAAAAAATCAGTGAAATCAAGATCATCAGCCGCAACACCCAGGGCGTGAGGCTCATCAACCTCTACGACAACGACAAGGTTAGCGACATCACCCTGATCCCGCACGACTTGGACGACGAAGAGCTGGATGTGGAAGTGGGAAAACTGAAAAAAGCCGCCCCGCCCAAGTCCCCGGCCGATGATGAAGACGAAGAAGACATAAATGAAATAGACATCGATGAAGAAGAAACCGATGAAGACATCGAATGAATAGACCTAGACAACGAAGAATAATCTGAACAACCAAGCCTGTTAGTCCCCCTTTCCCACGCGGAGAGGGGTTTTTTTCAATACTCCGTTTTTTGGCTTGACCGGGAGCGGCTTTGTTACCCTCTATAAATGGATGCGGCAGGGAAGGAAGCCGGAAGATTTGGGGGTTGAAGGAGGTTTTTTGATAGATTCAGCTTGGTTTCGCCCTTTGCCCCTTTCCATTCGCCTCCTTTTCGCCTCCCGCTGACTTCCCGTTTGGAAGGCGGGAACTCTACGGGAAATGAATGGGATGTGGATGGGACAGGGCAAAGGAGGAAAGGCTGGCGCTGGCAGAACCGGCGGGGTTAGTTTCCAAAGGGGAAGGGGGTTTTCAGCAAATCCTCAAAATCCGTGAGACGCCACTGCCAGTTGCCCAGGGCGGTTCCGGGCACATTCATGCGGGCTGAGGAATCCAGACCCAGAATGTCCTGCACGGGGATGATGACGTTGGCGCAGCTTGAGAATTCGGCAATGAGGCAGGCTATCTTGTGGATGGAAGCCTCGATGTCGGAATCATTTTCCAAACCGAGGCCGGCGAAAAGCGAAGCGTTTTCACTGATGAATTGGAAGAGGTTGGCCCGACTGGGTGAATCCCCGGGCAGGCTGTCAAACCATTCGCGGATGGTGGGATTGTCGTGAGTGCCGGTATAGATAAAGCGTTCGGGCGGAAAATCGCGCACCCGGGGCACGCTTTCCTCAAAGCAAAACTGGAGCACGATCATGCCGGGGAGGCCATATTTGTCGCGATAAGCGCAAACCTCGCCGTTGAGGATGCCCAGATCCTCCGCGATGAAGCGGTCCATGGGAAAAAGCGACTGGAGCAGAGGGAAGAAATCCTCCGGCAGCGCCTTTTCCCAACTGCCTTCCAGGGCTGTTTCCGGCAGCTCAGGCTGCCCGTCGGCACCAACTGACTTGGTAGCAACGGCCCAGTAGTTCACATAGCCGATGAAGTGGTCGAGGCGGAGCTTGTCCAGATGGGCAAGCGCGTCGCGGATGCGGTGGGTGAAAAGCTGAAATCCGTCCTCACGCATCACGTCCCAGCGGTAAAGAGGGTTTCCCCAAAGTTGGCCGGTTTCGCTGAAGGCGTCCGGCGGCACCCCGGCGACACGAAGACGGTTACCAGCGGCGTCCAGTTCGAACAAATGCTGGTTCGCCCAAACTTCCGAGCTTTGATAGGAAAGGTAAAGCGGCATGTCGCCAATCAGTTGAAGGCCCTGGCTGTTGATGTATTCCTTGAGGCGGGTTAGCTGGTCTTTCACTATCAACTGGGCGCAGGCGGCGCACAGCATCTGGCGTCCGTAGCTCTGGAACAGGCTGTCGTAAAGCTCCGGAGTGTATTGCCGATGTTCAGGGCGGAAGAGTTGCCAGTTGTCGTCTCCATAGAGATTGCTCAGTGTGATATAGGCAAGATAGGGCTTCATATACAAAGCATCGCTTTCAATAAAGTCTGATATCTCGCTGTCTGTAAGATAGTTATCCGCGGCTTTGGCGATAAGGACGTCCTTGAGGCGATAGATCGCGTTGTAGGGAATGTGGTCTGTCACGGGTAATTTGGCGGCTTCGAGGTCGGGCAGGTCTATCAGGCCGTCCTCATAGAGGAGGTCAGGGCTGATCAGATAGGGATTGAGGGCGAAAGCGGAGAGGGGATTGTAAGGCGAATTGCCGTATCCGGTTTGATAGAGGGGCAGGATTTGCCAGTATTTAATGCCCCGCTCCACCAGGATGTCGGCAAACTGATAGGACCCGGGGCCAAGGTCGCCGATGCCGTATTCCGAAGGCAGGGAACTGATATGCAGCAATATGCCGAAGTTTTTCATACCGTATCTATGATTTTAAGGATGCAGGTGGTGAGCAGCACGGCGTCGCTGGCGTGGGTGGATTTGAGATTGGAATCAGTATCGAGCAGGATGGCGAGGATTTTTTCCAACTGGGGAAGCGTGTATTTCTGCGCGAAACCCATGTAGTGCTTGCGTTGGTCGGCAAAAATATCCATAAGGTGCTTTCCGCTGATTTCGGAGGGGCTGAGATGGGCCTCCTTCATCAGCAGGATGTGGTAGATAGTAAGAAAGGTCCGGTTTATCTGGCTGGTGATCTGCAGGGCTTTTTGGTCGGAAGCCAACAGGCGGTCCAGCAGCTCCAAAGCTTCCTTGAGCTGTCTATTGCCGAGGGCTTTGGCAAAGGCGATCTGGGTTCCCACCCGGGATGAACCGATGGCCCGCATGACATCAGCTTCCGTGATTACTTTGCGGTCACCCACCAGCAGGGACAGCTTTTGCAGCTCGTTGTTGGCGCTGGAATAATCCAGCTCCACCCTTTCCGTGAAAGCGGAGCGGGCGGAATCGGACATGGATTTGCCTATGCGTGCCAAAGACTTGTGCAGCCAGGCGGCGAACATACCGCTGTAGCGGGGAGGATCGCAGGCGACGATCTGGCAGGCCTGCCTGATCTTTTTCCAGCCGGAAAGGCGGGCGTCTGTCTTTTCGGCGGTGATAACCAGGCTCTGCTGCGGGGAGGGATTCGTGAAATAATCCGCCAGGCAATCCAATTCAGCCTTTTTCATCATATCCGCGTTGCGAAAGAGAATCAGCTTGGTGCTGGAAAAGATGGAGTAGGTATCCAGCAAATCGTTGATTTGGGCGCTGTTAACCTCGTCCCCGTAAACAATCACCAAGTCCACGTTGTCTCTTTGCTTCAGTTCAAGGCGCACCCTGTCGGTTACCGTGTCCATCAGGAACGCGTCTCCGCCGGTGAGGAGGAAGTTGTCTCCCAGGCTCAGTCTGACCTTGTCAAATTCCAGGGCGTCCAGGGGCATCAGGGTTTCCAGATGAGCAGCGCGACGCAGAGCAAGCCGACCGCCCAGCAATAATAGGCGAAATATTTTAACTTGGCTCTGGAGATCAGTTCCAGCATGAAGCCTATCACCAGATAAGCCACCCCGAAAGCGGCCACAAAACCTCCGAAGTAAGCGGCAAACACTTTCCAGGAAAGCTGTTTGAAGAGGTCGAGATTGACAAGATTGGCAGCCAGGGTGGCCGGAATGCTTAGCAGGAAGGAAAATTCCGCCGCGTCACGGCGCTTGAGGCCAGCCAGCAGGGAACCCGCGATGGTGGCGCCAGAACGCGAAATCCCTGGAATGATGGCAATTCCCTGGATCAGACCGATGAAGATTCCGCGCGGAACGCCCATGTTCGAAGCGGGGATGTCGCCAGAACGGAGGCGGTCGGAAACAAAGATGACAATTCCGGTGACCAGCAGCATGAACGCCACCACCAAGGGCCGGGAATACAGCGCTTCAAACAGGTCCCCGAAAAGCAGATAGACAAGTCCGGTGGCAAGAGAGGCGCAAACAAGGTATAAAATCACATTGCGGTTGCGCCGGTGGGCTTCGTGCCGCAATGTCCTTTTCCAACTGAAAAGTGAGACCAGCAGGACCTGGATGCGGCGGCGGAAAAAGACCAGAACGGCCAGCAAAGTGCCCAGATGCATGAAAACTTCAAACAGGGTGTCGCCGCTGGACTCTACCCCAAAGAAGTGCTGGGCCAGCACCAGATGGCCGGAACTACTTACCGGCAAAAACTCCGTTAAACCCTGTAAGATGCCAAGCAGGACCGCGCTGATGAAACTCACATTATCCTCACAAAATCTCGGGCACGTCGGTTTTGCCCACCCTGGAGAGCGGGATCAGGGTAAAGCCCAATGTCTTGACCCGGCTGATGAACTTTTTCAGGTATTCCAGCTTTTCAGCGTTGTGGCAATGCGAAATCACTACAACGGTGTTTTTGCGCTGGCCAAGTTCCTGAACCAGGCCCAGCCTTGTTTCCAGGTTGGCGTCGGAGATGTTGGGCGAATCCAGGAAGAGGTCGTTGCGGTAAGCCGGCACGCGTGCTTTCTGGGCTTCCTGATAGGCGATGGAGACGGTGGAGGTGCGGCTGTCGAGGAAGGATTTGCCTTTCTTTTTAAGGACTCCCATCACCCAGCCCATAATGTCGCTGTCCGTTGTCGCCAGGCTGCCCATGTGGTTGTTTATTCCCATGCAGAGCGGGAGAGAATTGATATGGCGCAGCAGGGTTTTTTCCACCCGGGCCTGGTCCATTTGCACCAGGATGGGGTCCTGGCCGGGATTCTGGCGCGGATAGTCAATTGGCTCCATGGGCACGTGGACCAGCGTTTCACGCCCCTGGGCGTTGGCGAGGTTCATGGTTTCCTCGCTGTGCTTGAGGCGGGAAATGATGGCAAAACACACCTCAGTGGGCAATTCCAGCCATTGCTGAAGCATTTCGCCCGACACCGAGCCAAAGTCATCCACCACTATGGCGATGTATTTCTGGGAGGATGCTTTTCTGGCAGCGGGAGCGGCGTAAACCAGATTGACCAAAATTTCATCCTCACCCCTGGAAAAGCTGAGGACTTGTTTGCCTCCTTCAACGCGTCCGGAGCTGAGATTTGCCCCATGTGTTTCAAACACGCCTTTCACGATGAAATTAGCATAGCTGAGGTCCATTTTCCCGCGGTCCACGGGAAGGGTGAGTTGCTCCACCCCACGGGATTTCTTGCGGCTTATCCCACCCTCGGGCAGAGAAAACTTGGTTTCCAGGGACGCAATAACCTTGTTAAGGTCGAATTCCGCGACTCGAGCGACAGGTTCCTTCACCGGTTCTTCGATCGCGTCATCCGGCAAGGTTATCATCCATACTATCCCCGCGCAGAGCAGAAGAATCAGCAGATAGAGCCAAAGCGACCTATCCCTGGCCTTGGTTTTGGGCGTAACACGTTTCTTAGTCCGCTTCGCCACCAGGGGCCTCCTCCATTGGCTGATTGCGGAGGGGATGCAGCCTTTCGGACAGGTCCACCCCCAGCTTCACCAGCGGGGAAAAAAGCAGGTTGGAAAGCATCAGCGCCACACAAATCACCATAATGTCATAGAACAATGCCGGGAAACCGCTGGTGACAGCGAGATAGAGGTTGGGCGAAACACCGACGATGCTGAAAATCAGATAGAACACATTCAACACGATAAGGTTGTAAAATGCCGAAAAGATAAAGGCCAGCAGCGCATAAACCACTGCGTGAAGCAGATAGCGGCCCCGGCGCTCTCGAAAATCCTTGCGGACCAGAGCTGATGCCCTCGTGATATCCAGCCCCTTTTCGCGGCGGGGGCGTGTCCAGCTATTGCGGATGGCGTAGCCGAGGATCATAAGCACGCAGACGATCCTGGCCAGCATCAGGTAAATAACCCTAAGGGGGAGCGCAATCCCATAGAAATAATTCAGAAATGCTGACACCAGATAGATCATCCCAACGGCAAAAAGAATGATCAGCAGCAGCTTGTGCAAACCGATCACCGTGAGGTTGAAAGACCTTTTCTCCGCTGGAGGATGCGGCCAGACATCGCTGTAGAGCGCGCAGTGGTTCTTCATCACCAGAAAGGCCATAAATATGAATGCCAGCAGGAAAACAACCAGGGGGAAAAAGTATCTCTGCGAGGATAAAAGACCGGTGGAAGCCCACAAGAAGCTTTCCGTATCTATCCAATAGAACAGGGTCATTGGATAGATGAATATCTGCACTCCGTTAAAATCACCGAAGAGCAGGCTGAATATACGGATCAGGATCTTGTGCATTGTTTTTTTGATGGTCCTTTATAACGCTGGGCACGAGCCAAATCCTGCGGATGCCATATTTGTCAATGCCAATCTTGGGGTCCTGTGCGCCATCATCTTCACCTTCAGAGGGTCTTGGTGCCTTTGGCGGAAAAAGCGTTGACGTCGAGGGAGGAAAACTTCCCCTCTTTCAGCTTGGGAAGGGCAGCCGCGCCAACCATGGCGGCGTTGTCCACGCAGAATTGTTGAGCGGGGATGTAAACATACGCACCCTGGTCCTCAGCGGCTTCTCTGATCTGTTTCCGCAGGGCCGAGTTGGCGGCAACCCCTCCGGCGAGGAGGATTGTTTCCAAGCCTTGCAGCCTGGCGTATTTGAGGGTTTTGCCGATGAGCGGGTCAATTATGGCTTGCTGGATGGAGGCTGCCAGGTCATGCAGGTGCGCGTCTATGAAGTCCCGGTCTTTCCGGGCCAGATACTCAAGCACTGCTGTTTTCAATCCGCTGTAGCTGAAATTCAGGTCGTCCCTGTTTTTCAGGGCACGGGGAAAATGGTGGAAGGCCGGGTCTCCGCCCTGGGCGGCCTTGTCGAGTTCCGGTCCGCCGGGGAAGCCCAGTCCCAGCAGCTTGGCGGTCTTGTCGAAAGTCTCTCCGGCAGCGTCATCCAGGGTTTTGCCCACCACCTTGAAATCAGTCAGGGTGCTGAAGTGCACCAATTCGGTATGTCCGCCGGAAACCACCAGGGCCAGGAAGGGAGGCTGGAGCCACGGATGCTCGATGAAATTGGCAAAGATGTGCGAAAGCATGTGATTGACCGTGATCAGCGGTTTCTGCCAGCTCCAGGCAAGGCTTTTGGCGAAAGACAAGCCCACGAGCAGAGAACCGATCAAACCGGGGTTGATAGAAACCGCCAAAGCTGAAATGTCCTCTTTCTTCATCCCGCTTTTGCGCAGGGCCGCTTCCGTGAGGTGGAGTATGTTTTGCAGATGGAGGCGGGAAGCGAGTTCCGGCAATACGCCGCCGAAATCGGCATGGTCGGCTTGGGTGGAGACAAGGTTGCAGATAACTTCATAGCCATCGTCCACGATCGCCACTGAGGTGTCGTCGCAGGAAGATTCGAAGGCCAGAATTGGGTTCATCGCGAGGCACGCACCTGTTTGGGGGTGATGTCCAGCACGGTGATGCCTTCCGGAACCTCGTATCTCAGCTTGTATTGGCCCCCAGCGTCGGGTTGGCTGGCAGCAAAAACACGCACACCGCTTGGAAGGCCGGCCAGAAGGGAGGCATTGCCCCTCACTTTCAGGGTGGCCTGGGGTGGGAATATTTTAACTCCCTGCGGCGGAGTTATCACGAGGTCTGTAAGGATTTTGGTTTGAAGCTGTCCTTCTTCAGAATCGGATTGGGATGGTTCCGTTCCCGCGGCAGAGGGGGCTTTCTTCCCATTTTTGGCTGCTGAATGCGCGTTTTCAGCCCGCGCCTGGCCTGCTTCGCTGAGATGCTCCGCCAGGGTGGGAGGCATCACTCCCAGCACCTTCACATTCAGCTTTTCGGGGACATCCAGGGCCAGATAGTCCGCCGCGTTTCCAGCCCAAAAATCCGCCGCATTCATCTGGATGTGGGCCTGCGAATATCTGAGGCGCAGGATGTCGAGTCCCCGTCCATAGACAGAGGTGGCTATCCTGCGGGGCGGCTGGCGCAGCGAATCTTCCCCGGTGGCGTTCACCAGTTTCAGCGGAAGGCTGGTTTTGCTCTCGTGCTGCGAAAGCAACGTGATTTGCAGCCAGAAGAATACAGCCATCACCAGCGCCACGATTTTTAGGCCAAGGTTGTTTTTCATCATCAGTGGTTTTCCAGCATACTGGCCAGGCCCAGTTGTTTAATCTTTTTGTAGAGTGTGGTGCGCTCGAGTCCGATCATCTGGGCGGTTTTACTCACCATCCAATCGTTTTCCTTCAGGAAATGCAGGATGTAATCGCGCTCGAATGCCGCGCTGCTGTCCTTGATGTTTTTGATCTTGAAATAGCGGTCCATGCCCACGGCGCTGTCTTCATGGCTATGCAGGATCTTGTTGTGCAGGTGCTTTAGGATGGTTTTGTTGTTGATTTCGCGCTCATTGATGCTGATATAGCGGCAGAAGTTCTTGAGTTCGCGCACGTTCCCCGGCCATTTGTAGGCCAGTAGCTCGTCTTTCAGCGCCTGCAGGTCCAGTTGCTCGGAAATGCGGTAGCTGTTGGCATAGCTGGAGATGAAATAGCTCATCAGCAGGAGGATATCGTCGCCCCGTTCTCTTAGCGGCGGGATGCGGATGACGTTGCCTTCGATGCGGTAGAAGAAATCGCGGCGGATGCGGGTGGAATCAGCCAGAGTCTTTAATTCGGCATTGGATGTGTAAATCAGGCGTGTGTTCACCTGTTTTATCGCTCCGCCCACCACTTGGATTTCCTTGTTCTCCACGGCGCGCAGGATTTTGGCTTGTGACTGGAGGCTCAGGTTGGTCACCTCGTCTAGGAAGAGGATACCTTCCGAGCACCGTTCAAACAAGCCCACCGTGCCCCGGTCATGCACGCTTTCCGTGCCCCGTTCCCGGCCGAAAAGTTCCCTTTCAATCAGGGCTTCGTTCAGGGAACTGCATAAAATCGTATGGAAGGGCATGCCGAAGCGTTTGGAATTCACATAGTAGTAGTTGGCAGCGACTTCCTTGCCTGTGCCGTTTTCGCCAAGGATGAGAATGTCTTCGTCCACCTCGGCGAATTTCATCAACTGGCTGCGAACGTTGTTGATGCCCTCGCTTTCGCCGATGAAGGGAAAGGTGCGCGTGAACTGCTTTTTCAGGTTCAGATACTCGATTTGCAGGTCCAGGTTATATTCTTCCTGGCGCTTGAGGGTCACCGCATTTTCGATGTGCAGCAAGAGTTGGTTGATGCTGAAATTGGCGCCTTTTTCAATGAAGTGGTAAGCGCCGATGGAACGGATTTCGCGCACCAGTTCGTTGGTCACTTCCCCTGAAATCACGATGACCTTGTAGTTGAAATCCAGGTTCTCCTTCAGGTATTTCAGCACCTGGATGCCGTTCAGCCGGCTGCCCACCAGAAATACGTCCAGCAGGATCACATCCGGTCTGTAGCCCCTCAACTCTTCGAAAAAGGAATCCGAGTTTTTGGAATGAAGCACGGAGTATTCATGCACTTTCAGCAGTTTGGCGATCCGGCCTGCCAGCAGCAGGTCGTCCTCGAGGATCATCACTTTGCCTTTCATGCCAAGGTCCTCAGATCAGCCTTTCCTCGAGGTCGGCCATGGCATTCATGTAATAGATGTAAGCCTGGTCGGGAGAGTCGTAGGGTGAGAAATACTTGTGCACGTCGCCATCCGTGAAGTATTTGGTGCAAATATAATAGAAATGGTCGGAGGTGCTCAGTTTGCGGACTGTTTCGAGCAACCGCTGGTCGCCTTTTCTCTTCACCAGTGACAGTAGCCTGTAGAGGGTTTCAATGGCGTTGCGCTGCATGTCGTTTGAAAGCCAGGCGGAAAGGTCGCGTTCAGCGTCGGCCCAGGAAACAGGGGTGGGGAAGGAAAGGGCTTCCTGCTGGTAGTTTGCCAGCCCGAAGGTTTCTTTGGGGGTGGCAAAGCCCAGATGCTGGCGCTTGAGCACTTCGCCGGGGAATTGTTGCATGAAGTCGAAGATTCCGGAATCGGCCCACTGGTGCTCGCCGAAGGTCTCATAGTCCATGAAGAGGTTCAGGAATTGGTTGCGCCCCTCGGTTTCAGCCAGGGTGAGGTGGTCGATCCAGTTCACGAATTTATCCACCGTAAGCGGATATTCGGGCCAGTCACGGTTCGAGAAGCGGAAGGCGATGTCATCTGAAAGCTGGTAGTATTTCAGCAGCAGGTTGATGTTTTTGGAATAGTTTTTATAGGCGTAGAGCGGGGTTCGCCATTCCAGGATGCGGTCTGCGCCTTCAGTGATGATGGTCTTGAAACCCTCGATTTCATAAATCAGGTCGGAAAGGCTGTCCTGATAGATAAGCTCCGTATTGCGGAAGGTTTCGCAGTAATAACCGAACTCCCGCTGCATCAGCTCCCTGTGCAGGGCGATCTGGTCCAGAAACTCGTTGGTGTCATAGAGGAAAGCCAGGGAATGGTAGTAGGTTTCGCCCAGAAGCTCCACGCAGCCGGTATCAACCAGGGCTTTGAACGAATCCAGCGTCTCCGGGCTCCAGGCCTTGAATTGCTCAATCGCCGTTCCCGTGATGGAATAGGCCACCTTGAAGCGTCCCTCCAGCTTTTGGATCAGTTCCAGCAGGAGTTTGTTGGTGGGCAGGTAGCATTTTTCCGCCACTTTGCGCATCACCTGGGCGTTCAGGCGGTCGTCGAAATAATCCGTGTTCTTGCCGATGTCCAGCACGTTCAGATGTTTGAGCCGGTAGGGCTGGTGCACTTGAAAGTAAAAAACCACGTTTAGCATATTGTCACACCTGTCAGGAATTGCTTTTGATGTATTCAGCGAGGGTGGAGGAATAGACCAGGCGGATCTTTTCCGCCGCTTCCTTCCAGTGGATCTGGTTGACCTCGCGCATGCCGTCCATCCCCATTTTACTGCATTTATCGGGATTCTCGATAAGATGGTTCACCGTGTTCGCCATCAGTTCCACGTCCCAGTAGTCTATCTTGAAGGCGTGGTTCACCACTTCCGCCACGCCGCTTTGCTTGGAGATGATGGAGGTGAGGCCGAAGGCCATTGCCTCCAGAGGCGAAATCCCGAAGGGTTCGGAAATCGAGGGCATCATATAGATGTCGGAAGCCCGGAGGATGTCCTCGACCTGGGCGCGGTTCAGGAAGCCGGTGAAAAGGAACCTGTTCTGCAGTTTACGGGAGGCGGAATCGCGCAGCAGTTTGCGTCCCATGTCTCCGCTTCCGGCCATGATGAAACGTGCCTCGGGATGGACTTTCAGAACCCGCGCGGCCACTTCCAGGAAGTAATCCGGCCCTTTCTGCAGGGTTATCCGGCCCAGGAAGAGCACCGTGGGGCCTTTGAAGATGCGCTTCTTGGAGGTCACCGATTCCTCGGAAAGCGTAAAGGCGTTGTGCACGATGCGGATCTTGGCTGTGTCGATGCGGTAGCGCGACATGATCATCTGCGCTGTGTATTGCGAAACGGCTATCACCTTGTCCGCATACATCATCCCCGCGTGTTCGATCTTGTGGACGCGCTCGTCGCCGGGTCCTCCGGCGCGGTCGAATTCCGTGGCGTGGATGTGCACCACCAGCGGTTTTTTGGAGATTTTTTTGGCCAGTATTCCGGAGGGGTAGGTGAGCCAGTCGTGGGCGTGGATGAGGTTGTAGTCCAGGCTGCGTGCGAATTTCTCCGCCCTCATGGTGAATTCCTGCACCTTTCTGATCAGGTCTTCGTCGCCGGTCAGGTTGGTGGCAAGGTCGGAGAAGATTTCGCGTTCCCGCACGCTCTGGAATTGCGTTTGCCAGCGCTCCAGGCTCACGGTGGGGTCGAATTTGGCCAGCTCGTCAAGGCGGTAATAGGATTCCGGGCGGCCGCTGATGCCGATGTATTCCAGCCGTTCCTGCAGCGTTTCAAAGCTGTGCCGCAGGTATTCCTTTTGCAGGACGGGGTCCACGAACACGGCCGGAAGGGTGTTCGCGTCTTCTACCTTCCGCAGCGGGAAATAGACCATTTCCTTGGTGGGCAGCACCAGGTCGATTTTGATGCCCAAAGCCAGCAGCGAGCGCACCATGCCGTAACAGGCCATGCCCAGGCCTCCGGAGATCAGGGGCGGGAATTCCCAGGTGAACATCAGTATTTTCATCGCGTTTTCCTCTTGGCCGGTTTTCTGGGGAGTTTCTTTGAAGCCCTGTCCGCCTGGGCGTTGGTGATGCTGTTGATAAAGGTCTCGATGTTGTAGAGCGCGGCCACGCTGATCGCCTGGGCCGGGGCGCCTTTGGGGAAATGGGGATGGTCGCCGTCCCAAACCTCGGCCAGGGAGGCGATGTGTCCGCGCATGAAGCTGCGCCGGAAGGTGGAGACCAGTTCGCTGAGTTTTTCCGCCAGTTCCTCAGGGGGCAGCTTGTCGCGGTTTAGCTTCAGGAACAGCCCGCAGAAAGGCCCCAGCAACCAGGCCCAAACGCTGCCGTTGTGGTAGGAGAGGTCGCGTTCGCGCTGGGTGCCGTAGTATTTTTTGCGGAAGCGGAAGTTGTTCGGACTCAGGCTCCGCAGGCCGTAGGGCGTGTAAAGCTCTTCGCGGGCGCGGTCCCAAACCTGCTGCATCTTGTCGCGGTCAATGATTTCCCAGGGCAGGGAAAGCGCGATCACGGCGTTCGGCCTCATCTCGTCCACGGGATTGTCACCCAGCAGGCGGTCCGCCAGATAGCCCTGGGACCAGAATTTCTGGAAGGAGGCGCGGATCAGGTCCTTCATGTCGGTGATTTGCTCGATCGGCAGGTAGCGGACCTTGGCCAGGCGGCGGTATTCGTCGCACATGGCCTGGTAACAGCAGACGGCGTTGTACCAGAGGGCGTTGATCTCGACGGGGGCTCCGTTCCTCGGCGTCACGGGCTTTCCGTCGATCCGAACGTCCATCCAGGTGGCGTGGGCGAATTCCTCTTTCAGTTCGATCAGGCCGTCTGGGCGCACAAAGAAGGGATATTGGCTGTTGTTGAGGATGCCTGTCAGAACTTCCTCGATGAGCTTGATGCTTCCGCGCCAGAAGGCCTTGTCCTGTTTGTAGCGGCCCAGTTTCCACATCAGGATGACGAACCACAGGGTGGCGTCCACGGTGTCGTAATTCGCTTCCCTTCCTGATTCGGCTCTCATGTTCGGTATCAGGCCGTCCTTCATTTCGCGTCTGTAGCGCATCAGCACCTTTTCCGCCAGCTTCAGGTTGCCAGGGGTGTGCATCAGGGCGTTGAGCACGATCATGGTGTCGCGTCCCCAGGCGCCGTAAAATGGATAGCCTGCCACGATGTCGTTGTTGGAGACGAAATCCCTGAGCGCGAATTCCAGCAGCCGCAGGTATTCTTCATAGCTGTAGAGGAAGTTGTCGTTCAGGTCCAGGCTTTCGATCAGGGTGTCGTCGCTGTCCGGTTCCCGCGGGAAGTCTTTGGGCTTGGGCAAATTGGCGTAGCGCTTTTCGATCCTGGCGATTGTCTTGTCCGGCGCCTGGATGGGCTGGTCAGCGAAGAGCAGGATTTTGCTTTCGCCGATGTCCAGGGCGAAGTTCAGCTCAAAGAGGCTGATCTGGTCGCCGATTCCGGCATACCCGCTCATCACTTCCCAGGGGTAGAAAACGTTGTTATAGGTAAACCGGTTTGGCGTTAGCTCCGCCCCTTTCATCATCCCCCAGACCCGCAGGCCGTTGGCGGCGCGGGTGGCACTGAAGGAACAGCCGTCCCCGCTGTTTTCAAATTCCGTGTCGAACCGCTCGTGGTCCAGGCTGCCCGGGTGGTTCAGCTCGTGGTGTGGCACCATGGTGAATTTGGGATGCAGGGTGAAATGCAGCTTGTGATGCCCCAGGTTCGTGTATTTCACGATAACGGCGTTGGTGTCGGCATCCATCTTGATCTCTTTGCGGATCAGGATGGCGTTCTGATGCGGCAGGGCGGAATAGAGAAAGGTGGGGAAGGGCCGTAGCCAGGGTTTCACCAGATACAAAAATCCCTCGGGATAGATGCAGTTGCTGTAGTTGTTGCTGTCCAGATGCAGGATCTGGCCGCGCCACTCCACCCTTTCCTCCATCCCCGCGACCAGGTGGAATCGCGAAAAATTCCTGTCGCTGGCGATTAGCAGCCCGTGGTATTTGCGCTGGTTTATCAGGTTTCCGGTACCCAAAGCGTAGGACCCCAGCTTGTTGGTCAGGATCCACTCGTGGTGATGGGTCTCCATGAAATAGTTGTTCACTGAACCCCCTTGGTCAGTTGTATTATTCTTGATTGTTGAATTATTTCAACCCCCCTGATTCCGTCAAGTCTTTTGTTGACTTTTTTCCATTGCAACCCCGCACCAACTTTTTTCTTCTTTCCCTTCATCTAATTTTGCCCTTTCCCCCTGGTTTTTGCTTCAAGGAGTGTAGCTGCATGCTATATGTAGAATCCTTGATATCCGCTGAATCCGCGTGAACCTCTTCCTTGCCGTTCGTTAACACACTCTATTTGCTGTCTGATGCGCCTCCCGAAAACCTCCCGCAGCCGGCGCGGGGATTGTTGGAGAGCGGTTTGGGGGGCATTTTTGCGCGCGTTAACATGCCCCTCTATAAACATGCGTATGAGAAAAACGGGGGTGGGCGAAAAAATCTTCAGAAAGCGCCAGAAACTTTTGCCAGCGGTATCTTCCGGTCCGCCGATCT
>JAAYWB010000028.1 GCA_012516855.1 Candidatus Cloacimonadota bacterium | reverse complement strand
GCTACTTAGCATCCGACGTTTGAGTTCTGATGCCGGCAAGGTGTCGCTTACTTGAATCTTTCTCATCACTACCTCCAGTGATATGAATACAGAGACAGGATAATCAATTCTAGTATTTATGCAAGCGAAATGGTATTAGCCGCTACGTCATCCTGGCCACGTCATCCCGGACGTCACCGAGCCCTCGAGGTGGTATTGATCCGGGATCCATAACGGGAAAAGGACTGGATTCCGGGCTATCCACTCAGTTGGAAATGAGCCTTATTGTTGGGAATAAAAGCTGTTAGCGCTTGTCTTCGGTGATGTTTCCCAGGGCTTCGGCATCTGGATCGGGCCGGGTGGCAGCGAAATCCAGCAGCGCCTGCCAGTCCGCGTGCCCGGTCAGGTCGGGGTCGTCTAGGCCGTTGAGCATGGTGGTTCCGATGGTGCCTCTATCCACCATCAGGCGCAGGGTGGCGATGGTGCTGGCGATGTCGTCCCGCATATAATAGGCGTTCAGAACCATGTACTGGGTTTCCGTATCGTCCAACCATTCAGGGTGTTTGGCCGCTTCCTCAATCAAATCCTCGAAGAGCTCGTTTTCGCTGAGGGTGACGCAGAATTCTTTTGCCGCCTGGGCGGCGGTTTCGGCTTCGCTGAGTTCGCCATAAACCTCGTTTTGCCGCAGCTCATATTCCTTGATCCTGAGCAGGAACCGGGCGTCGCAGTGGTCGAGGGTGAACCTGGCAAAAACGTTGCTTGTCATCTCGCCCAGACCAGCTTTGTGGAGTTCCTGGAATGCCCTCATGGACTTGTTTTCATCGCGTTCGAACACGTTCACGAGATAGTAGCAGACCGTGGCTAGATTGTTGTCCGGAAAGCGGAAATAGTAGTTGCGCAGGATTTGGGTGTCGTTTTGGAGGGAGGCCTCCATCACGGCGAGCTGGGGATCGTCGGCCTTATATTTGCTGAAATAGTCCAGATAGACCTCCGCGGCAAGGCTGTAACCGTGTTCTTCCTTGGGATGCGAGGCGATTAGGGCGTGGGCGCAGGCCAGTTTTTCGCCGTTGTCGGAAAGGGAACGGGCCAGCAGATAGGCGTTTACGGGGTCTGCGGAAACGGGTTCCAGCACGCGGGCGTAAGCACTGGCAGCCTCGCTGCGGTCAAAGGCCAGCCAGGAATCCTGAAAGAGCAGCGCGGAGGGCAGGTCACCGTTTCCGTTCAGCAGGTTCACAGCCTTTTCCGGCTGGTCCTTGACCAGGTAACTCTGCGCGAGGGCAAAGATCACATACTGGTTTTCCCAATACCAGGGCTCCGCGCCGAAAAAACCGATAACGGCGTCGTAGTCCTGCTTCTGGTCATAGTAATAATCCACCAGGTCTCCGGCAAGTTCCGCGATCCGGTACTTGGTGTAGGGGTCGGCGTCTTTGGGACGCAAAAGCTCAATTTGATAGGCCATCAGGGGGTGATATTTGTCCGGAGTGAACATGTATCCCAAACCCATTCCGTCGATCCAGTCCTCCTCAGCCTCCAGGGCCTGCCGGAAAGGAAGCTTTGCCGCTTCAGGATCACCGGTTTGCACCAGATAGTAAACCTGGGCCATCAAGAAGAGTTCGTCCCCATTAAAATTTTCCCCGAAATGGGCCAGCAGGGGCAGGCTTTCCCGCAACTGCTGATAGAATGGGCTTTCGGGGTCATCAAGCTCTTCGGGGGAAAATTTCACAACAAAGGTGAGCAGCAGGGCGCGGTAACCCCCGGCAAAATCCGGATGGGCGGAAACCAGCTCTTTCGCCTTGCTGATCTTGGATTGCATGTCCTCTGCCAGGTTCAGCAGCAGGTATTGGTACTTGGGTTCGTCAGAAGCCTCCGCGGCCCTGGCCTCCAGCCACTCCCCGCAATCATCCGGGGCAAAGCTTTCCCAGAGGTTGAAAGCGTGGTCTAGATCGGCAAGGTCTTCGCTGGCCTCGATGAAGCCGGCAGCCTCGCGGGAAAACTGTTCCGCATCCTCTGTCTGATAGAAGAGGTCCTGCAGTTCTTCGATCGTGACCGCCGCCGCCCGCAGGGCGAATAACAGGGCCAGAGCGGTCAGTATTAGCTTGCGCAAATCTATTTCATCCTCCCGAATGACTTCGTGTATGAAAACGCAGAAACCCCCGCAGGCAGAGAAATGTCAAGTGAAATCTGCCGGATTTGTTGGCTGGCTCCCACTGGAAAAATCAGACAGGCTGAATCCCAAGTGTGAATCTGTAGCAAATCGCCGGAACAGGCACTTTGCAGACCACAAGCGCCATTCTGTCCACCAATTCCCCACCCATGGCCTCATAGAATCCTGTTGACGGGTTCTTTTCCGCCACCCACACGGTCATGACATGCTTCTTTTCCTGCCTCATAAGGTCGGCGAAGCGATAGAACAGGGCTTTTCCCATCCCCCTGCCATGAAACTCCTTCAGCAGATACAATGCCTCCAGTTCGCAGTCGCAGGCATTGGCCAGCCCGGTTTCGCAATTCTGGTATTCGAATTTTTTTCCGCCAGCGGCAAAACCCACAACCCGGCCTTCGGTTTCCGCCGCCAGAACCGTGTATCCGCCGCAAAAGATCGCCTGCCAATGCCTGGAGCTGCGCTCCATGCTCATTCCATCCAGCTTTTGCTGCGGCATGATACCGGGATAGGTCTCCTTCCAGCTTTGGATTTGAACCGCGGAGATGGCTTCGATGTCTTTTATTCCGGCTTTTCTGACCATATATGTCGCTGTCATGTATTCTCTCCAAACCAAGGCGTTTCTGAGTGTAGCCACACCTTACGCAATACCGCATCCTGTCAAGTGGAACCGGGAGCAGCCGGGGAAAACAGTCGGACGGTTCAGCTATGGAGTATCAAGTGAAACCTGCCGGATTTGCTGGCTGAATTCCGGTTGTTCGTTCACTCGGAAACTCGCTCAGGCTTGTTCCCTGCGCATCGGGCGAAATGGTGAAATTAGCGCTCTTTCCACCGTTCCGATGCATAGTAACTTGATTCCCCGGGCAAGCGCGGCGCTCTTTTTCTTGACGAAAAGAGGCTGGCAAAAGATTTTGGAAAAATAGTCGGTCCTGGCTGCCAGGCCGGGGCTCAGACAGCTTAAAATACACCTTAGAAAGGGGATATAAACATGCTATCAACCAGGGACGCGATCCAGAAACTTCTGGACAAAAAAGAGAAGACCCTGCAGATGGGCGGCGCCAAAGCCGTTGACAAACAGAAGGTCGGAGGCAAACTGACCGCCCGCGAGAGGCTTGATTTGCTCTTCGATCCCGGTACTTTCCGGGAGTTGGATATGTTCGTGAGGCACCGCTGCGACAACTTTGGCATGGAGAAAACCGAGATCGCCTCAGACGGCGTGATCACCGGCCACGGTCTGGTGGACGGGCGTCCGGTCTTCGCCTTTTCGCAGGATTTCACTTCCCGGGGCGGTTCCCTGGGCGAAATGCACGCCGCCAAGATCTGCAAGGTGATGGACATGGCGCTGAAGAGCGGCGTTCCGCTCATCGGCATCCAGGACAGCGGCGGCGCGCGCATCCAGGAAGGCGTGGATTCCCTCAAGGGATACGGCGAGATCTTTTACCGCAATTCCCGCGCCAGCGGCGTTATTCCCCAGATCACAGCCATCATGGGGCCCTGCGCCGGCGGGGCGGTCTATTCCCCGGCGATGACGGATTTCGTGTTCATGGTGAAGAATACCAGTTTCATGTTCATCACAGGGCCGGACGTGATCCGCGCGGTCACCGGCGAGGAAACTACCCAGGAAGAACTGGGCGGGGCTATGACCCACAATTCCAGGAGCGGGAACGCCCACTTTGCCTGTGAGAACGACGCCGACGCCATTCAGCAGATAAAGATACTGCTCTCCTACTTGCCCGCCAACAATATGGAGGACGCTCCCAGAACCGAATGCGGAGACGACCCCTGGAGGCTTTGCCCTAACCTGGACAGCATCATTCCGGACAGCCCCAAGGAAAGCTATTCCATGCACGAAGTGATCAAAACCGTGTTAGACGATGGTATCTTTTTCGAGCCGCATCTTTACTATGCCCAGAACATCATAGTGGGCTTCGGACGCCTGAATGGACGCGTTGTCGGGGTGGTGGCGAACCAACCGAAAGTGCTGGCCGGATGCCTCGACATCGACGCTTCGGACAAAGCCACCCGCTTCATCCGTTTTTGCGACGCCTTCAACATCCCCCTGCTCACCTTCGTGGACGTTCCCGGCTACCTGCCCGGCACGCAGCAAGAACATAACGGCATCATCCGCCACGGCGCCAAGCTGCTGTGGTGCTATGCCGAGGCCACGGTTCCCAAACTGACGGTGGTTACCCGCAAGGATTACGGCGGCAGCTACATCGCCATGAGCAGCCGGCATCTGGGCGCCGACATGGTATTGGCCTGGCCCAGCGCCGAGATCGCCGTGATGGGAGCCCAAGGCGCCGCCAACATCATCTTCCGCAAAGAGATAGAAGCGGCGGAAGACAAGGCGGCAAAACGCGCCGAGATGATTCAGATCTACGAAGAAGAATTCAACAACCCCTATGTGGCAGCTTCCCGTGGATATGTGGACGCCGTGATCCTGCCTTCCGAAACCCGCAAGCGGCTCATTGACGCCCTGGAAATACTTTCCAGCAAAAGCGAAAGCCTGCCGCCCAAAAAACACGGCAACATCCCGGCCTGAGGAACGCCATGACAGACCGGAAAAAAGAACTCGCCGCCATCGCCGGAGTGCTGGCCCTGATCAGCGCCGACGAAAGCATCCCCTATCCCCAGCGCCCGCTGGAAAACGCCCCCAGCGCCTGGCAGCACTACGGCCGCCAGCAAACGATGCTCTACCGCGAGCTCAGCCAACGCAGAATGATAAAAAGAAACAGATAGAAGGAGACACCATGCACAAACATGGCATCTTGGAATATAGCCAAATGCGCTATGAAGCCGACCGTCCCAAGGCGGCCAATCCGATCAAAATTCAGGACCTGTCCTTCCGCGATGGGCATCAATCCCTCTTCGCCACCCGCGGCCGCACAGAAGACCTGCTCCACGTGGCTAAACTGATGGACCAGGTGGGCTATTACTCAATGGAAGTGTGGGGCGGCGCCACTTTCGACACCATGCACCGCTATCTTGGCGAGGACCCCTGGGAACGTATCCGCGTACTGAAAAAACACATCAAGAACACACCCTTTTCCATGCTGCTACGCGGACAGAACCTCGTGGGCTACCAGAACTACGCCGACGACGTGGTGGAAGCCTTTGTCCAGCGTGCCTGCGACAACGGAATAGACATCTTCAGGGTGTTTGACGCCCTCAACGATTTCCGCAATTTCCAGACCGCGGTGAAGATCATCAAAAAGAACAACAAACACTTCCAGGGAAGCATCTGCTACAGCCTCACGGAACAGCGGATGGGCGGCGACATCTACAACATTGAATACTATACCAAAAAAGCCAAACAGCTGGAAGAGATGGGCGCGGACACAGTCTGCATCAAGGACATGGCGGGCCTGGTGGCGCCCTATGATGCTTTCAACCTGATAACAGCGCTGAAAGAAACCGTGAAGGTTCCGGTGCACCTGCACACCCACTTCACCAGCGGCATGGGCGATCTGGCGCTGTTCAAGGCCATCGAGGCCGGAGTCGATATCATCGACACCTGCGTGGGGCCCTACGCCTACCGCACCTCGCACCCGGCCGTGGAACCTTTTGTGATCGCACTGCTGGGCACCAACCGCGACACCGGCTTCGACATCCGCCTGCTTAACAAGATCGGCAAGGAAATGGAAAAGGACATCCCCAAATACCTCCAGTTCGCCGACAACACCAAATTCAACATCATCGACACCGACGTGATAATTCACCAAACCCCGGGCGGAATGCTCTCCAACCTGGTGAACCAACTGCGCCAGATGGACGCTTTGGACAGGCTGGAAGATGTTTTCAAAGAGATTCCCAAAGTGCGCAAAGAACTGGGCCAAATCCCTCTGGTGACTCCAACCAGCCAGATAGTGGGCATCCAGGCCGTGAACAACGCTCTCTTTGACACCAAGGACGGCGAATACGCCCGCATCACCGAACAGGTGAAGGACCTCTGCTACGGCCTTTACGGCAAGACCACCCTGCCCATCGATCCCGAAGTGCAGAAAAAAGCGCTGAAGGGTTACCCGCGGGGCGAAAAGCCCATCACCATGCGCCCCGGCGACGTGATCGAACCCGCCCTGGAGCAGGTGAAGAAGGAAACCGAAGGCCTGGCCAAGGATTTGGACGACGCCCTCATTGTGGCTATCTACAACCTCACCGGAAAGAGATTCCTGAAGATAAAATACGGCCACGAACCACTGCCGGCCGAGATGAAAGCCACCACCCTGGAAGAGGTGAAACGTCAGGAAGAGCTTTGCAGGAAGGCCAAAGCCGGCCTGTTGGTGGAAAAGCCGGTCAAAGAGCCGGTTCCCAAACCCGAAGGCCTGCGCCAGTTTGACGTTTTCATCGACGAAGAACACTTTCTGGTGGAGGTTTCCGAAAAGGGCGGCGCGCCCAAAGTGGTCCGTTCCGCTCCAGCCGCACCGGCTCAGGCAACAAATCCAGCCCCCCAGCCGGCCGCCGCTCCGGTTCAGACGCCGAACCCCGCTCCGGCAGCGCCCAAGGCCGATCCCAAGCCAGCTCTGGCCTCTGCCGACGGCACCCCGGTCCAGGCCCCCATGCCCGGAATGTTCGTGAAATATGAAAAGCAGGTGGGCGACAAGGTCCAGGTCGGCGAAACCCTGCTGGTGCTGGAAGCGATGAAGATGTACAACAACATCCCCTGCCCCGTGGCGGGAACTGTTGTGGCAACGCCTTTCTCCTCCGGCGACACGGTTGGCAAAGGCGACACCCTGATCGTTATCAAACCAGAATAAATCCCCGCACAAGGAGCCAAGATGCAGACCAAAAGCACGATCATGGACAAAGCCCAGATGGAGCGCAGCGTCCACCGCATGGCACATGAGATCATTGAACAGAACCGCGGCCTGGACAAAATCTGTCTGGTGGGCATCCGCAGCCGCGGAGTGCCTCTTGCCAAGAGGCTTTCCGACTATCTGCGCCTGATCGAGGGCAAGGATATCCCCGTCGGCATCCTCGACATAACCCTCTACCGCGATGACCTTTCCACCATCTCACACCAACCCGTGATCCGCGGTTCGGAACTGGGTTTCGATATAGAAGGAGCCGTGATCGTGCTGGTGGACGACGTTCTCTATACCGGCAGAACTGTGCGCGCCGCCATCGACGCCTTGCTGGATTTTGGCCGCCCCAAACAGATCCAACTGGCCGTCCTGATCGACCGCGGCCACCGCGAATTGCCCATCAAGGCAGACTACGTGGGCAAAAACGTGCCCACTTCCCGCGAAGAGATCATCAAGGTGGAATTTGAGGAAACCGATGGAGTCGATTCCGTCCGCATCGTTCTACTATAAATACCAGGCCCGCTGGCGGAGCACCAAAAGCCTACTCTGCGTGGGACTGGATTCAGATATCGCCCAACTGCCGGACTGCGTGCTGGATGAAGCCAACCCCATCTGGGAATTCAACCGCCGCGTCATAGATTCCACCGCGGACCACGCCTGCGCCTACAAGCCGAACCTGGCCTTTTATCTGAACGACGGCCTCCGCGGCCTGGAAGCCCTGCAGCGCACGGTGGAATACATACCTGATGACATCCCCGTGATCCTGGACTGCAAAGTCGGCGACATCGGCAACACGATGGAGCAATACGCCGTCAGCTACTTTGACCGGATGGGCTTCGGCGCCATCACCCTCAACCCGCTGATGGGCTCCGATGTCCTGAAGCCTGTCCTGAAAAGGCCCGGCGCTTTTGCCTTCGCGCTTGCCCTCACCTCCAACCCCTCCGCGAAGGAATTCTTTCAAGAGGGCGGCATGGCAGATAAAGTCTCCGCCTGGATCAACAACTATCCCCAGGAGCAGCTCGGCGCGGTGGTGGGCGCCACTCAGAGCGGAGACCTCAAACGTATGCGGGAACTGCTTCCCGGACGCGTTTTCCTCATTCCCGGCATAGGCGCCCAGGGCGGGGACCTGGATTCAGTGCTTCAAAACGCCGTGGATTCCGCCGAAACGCCCAATATCCTGATCAATTCCTCGCGCGGCATCATCTTCCGCGAGAAAACTCCCCAATTCGCCCAGGCGGCCGGACTGGCAGCCAAAGAACTCAAAGGCTTGGCTATCGTCTGACCTGGTCCGGGATCCATAAGATAGATAAAAACCGGATTCCGGGTCAGGCCCGGAATGGTGTAGATTTGAGGGCGGATAGTATATCGCCTTGATTTAAAAGAGAGCCACAACTGTTTACCCACCGCCATATCCTGTCGGCCAGGCCCTGAGCGCTTGATTCCATCCCTCTCCCATGCCTCCCGCCTAATCCCCGCATCAAATGCGGGCATTGTTCGGGAGGCGTGTCTTGGACACAGGAAAGGGCCTTAACGGCCAACCTATGTAGCTCCGCTCTTCTGGAGGGTCCCCTGCCTGAAAAAGGCAGTAGTAAGCAGCGAAAAAAGCCCTTGACAAGATAAGGGCATAGAATTTTCTGGTATTTACTTGACGCGAGGTGGAGCAGCTGGTAGCTCGTCGGGCTCATAACCCGAAGGTCGAAGGTTCGAATCCTTCCCTCGCTACCATTTTGTACATGCCGGCGCTTGACGCCGGATTTTACGTTAAGACTTGTGGCGGTGTAGCTCAGTTGGTTAGAGCGTCGGAATCATAATCCGCAGGTCCGGGGTTCAAGTCCCTGCGCCGCTACCAGTTTTTGTTTGGCGCCAGTAGCTCAGTCGGATAGAGCAGCAGCCTTCTAAGCTGCGGGTCAGGGGTTCGAATCCCTTCTGGCGTGCCAGCTTATAAGCGCATAAATACATCGATCCTTTCCGTGGTGGGTGTAGTTCAATGGCAGAGCACCGGATTGTGGTTCCGGGCGTTGTGGGTTCGACTCCCATCACCCACCCCACCTTTTTATGATATGTTGACAAGCGATAAAGCGACACTCGGACTGGATATCGGCGGCTCCAGCGTTAAATACGGTTGGGGCGACTGTAAAGTTGGTTTACAGAATTTCGGCAAACTTGAGCTGCGGCAAAAAAACCTTCCTCACCTGCGGGAAACCGTGCGCCAAATACTGGATATTTGTGCCCGGGAACTTGGTCTGTCCAGCCTCGGCGCTATCGGCATCGGCACTCCCGGCACCATCGACCGGAATTCCGGCAAAATCGTGGGCGTCAATCCCAACCTGCCTTTCTGGGTTGACACCGACCCCCGTGAACTCATCCCCAAAGAACTTGGTCTGCCCGTTTTCTGCGATAACGACGCCAACCTGATGTGTCTGGCGGAAGCCTGGCTGCGGGGCGGCCAGGGCAGCGTAGCCGGGATAACTGTCGGCAGCGGAATAGGTTGCGGCTTTGTGGTGGATGGCATGATCTGGCACGGGGCGCACGGATATGCCCTCGAGCTTGGCCACATCACCAGCATTTCTCAGGGAGAGCTTTGTTCCTGCGGCAGAAATGGTTGCCTGGAAGCCTACGCGTCGGTTGAGGGGCTGCGGCACAGGCTGTTGGAGCTGCCTGGGGCGGATGATTTCATCACGGAGAGTTCCAACCTGTCCAGCCTGCTCGCTTTCAGCCAGGCCAGTCCCGCGGCTGCCAACATCATAGCCGAAGGCAGGGATGTCCTGGCCCGCGGCATTTCCGACCTCATCGTGATCCTGGACCCCGACGCCGTAGTGATCGGAGGAGGCGCGATGGATGGCGGGCTCTATCCCTGGAATGAGCTGAAGCGGCTCGTAAAGGAAAATCTTCCCTCAGTGAACGAAGAGCGCACCTCCTTGGAACAGGCTCGCGAAGGCAACCGGGCGGGAGTTTTGGGCGCTGTGATATTGGCATCTCAAAGTTAATTCAGAGATTGGGAACATAAATTGCTTAAATGATCGGCATCATCTTTTAGGAGAAACAACAAATGAAAAAGGCAGCCTTGATCCTTGCGTTGCTCGGCATTGTAATGCTGACCGCCCTTTCCGCCAGAAACAAAAGCGCCATGGTTTCCATCCAGATAGATCCCAACCCCATGACCAAGGCCACGAACGTCACTCTGCTGTTCAATCAGGCAATCCCGATCAGCGTTACCATCGAAACAGACGCCGGCATGCTGGTGAAGACGCTCTACACAGGCCAGTCTAATGAACTGATGGTCTTGCCCTGGGACCGCTACGGCAATGACGGCAGCTACACTCCTGAAGGTAAATACACCGTGACGGTGACTGAGGGTCGCTACACATCCACCAAGAAGACTCTTATCCTCAAATGACATAAACCATTCAGTGATTCACACGAAGACAAAAAAGTCCGGTTAAGGGCTTTTTTGTCTTTTTTCTTTGGCAAAGGGGTTGTCTGTAGCTGAAAACCCCGTCGCAAAAGGGATCGGAGAGGTGTCATAGCCTTTGTGGAGGGCTTGGTTTTGCAGGGGCCGCAAGCAAAAGCTTGACAGATTTTGAGAGTTGTAAAATCATCACATCAGTTTGGGAAAGTATGGTTTTTCGTGACGCAAGACCATATCCCCCAGGCAGATACCGCGCGGCTCCAGGATGCGTAACGCTTTGCGTGTTAGCCATCATTTGTGGCCGTGCCCCATAATTGGAACTATATGAAGCTATTCACAAATGCCGCCTTACCCACATCCTCGGTCGCCCTGAAAAGGGTGAATGTGCTCTTTGACGAGACCATCATCAAGATCAGCGCGGACGAGATCATATCCGATGAAATCACCCAAGTCATCGACCTGAAGGGAAATATCCTCCTGCCCGGCGCGGTGGACCCCCACAGCCACATCATCACGGAGCAGGACCCCAAGAAGAGTATCGCCCGGATCAGCAAAGCCGCCCTCTCCGGCGGCTGGACCACCCTGGCCGAGCTGAGTTTCCTGAATCCCAGGCCAATCTTCAGCCTGTCCGACCTCAAGCGCCTGCGAGACCAGATCGACCAGTCCTCTTTCGTGGACATGGCGGTCTGGGGAAACGTGGACATCACTGATTATCCCTATCACGCAGAAGCCGCGCAGGAACTCTGGGCCAACGGCGTGGTGGGCATCGCGCTCGCCAATCCTTCTCCCAATCCCGAGATCCAGGCACTCAGCTTCACCGAGATCATGGACCTCTTCATGGATATCTACGAATCGGACACCGCCTTCGCCTTTCAGGGATACGACACCGATACCGCAAAGAAATTCAGCTTCGACGCGCAAAGCGACGCCGTCAAAAAACTGCTGCGCCGGATGCAGGAAAACCCCATCCACATCACGCGCGTAAACGCCTTTCCCACAGTTGAGTTCATCAACAGCGTGCACAAGCGCTCCGATATATCCTTTGCCATGTGCGTGGCCGACATGATGCTGCTGTTCAGCCAAATCGACAGCGGCCAGCGGATGGACCTGGCCGACTACCAACAGGAGCTTTTTGACCTGCTGCGCACCAACAAGATCTACCTGCTTTCCAACAACGTGGAATCCGCTTCCGTCCCAAAAGACCTGGACGAGGCTTTCCACGGCACTTCGGAACAGCTTCTGCCCTGGAGCTACCTCTGGGTGCTTTCAGAACTCTGGAAAAAGCGCAGGGTCCCCCTGGCCACAGTGATAAAGATGACCAGCGAAAACGCGGCCAAGCGTCTGGGGATTTACCCCGCCAAGGGCTGCATCGAAGCGGGTTCGGACGCGGATTTCGTGATCTACGACCCAAATAAAGACACCGATTTCGTCGCCCCCGACGGCAGTTCCCACACCTTGAAGGGCAGCATCGATTCTGTCTGGCTGCGCGGCAAAAAAGTGGTGAACAAAGGCAAGGTCGCTTCCGCGGCGGGCAGAGCCCTCTCCCGCAGCACCAATCCCAAACGCCGCCACAACAGCACCACCTGGATCTAAACTCATTCCGAGGAGGATAAATGGACCAGCTTGAATATTTGAAAAGCGTCCTGGACCAGCATCCCGAGCTGCAATACAGCATCACCCAGAGCAATTGGTCCACCGATTTTCTGCGCTTTTACCACAGCGAGACCAACTATAACATCAGCAAAGACAACACCACCATCGGGGCGGAAATCTACAAAGGCAAGAAATCCTTCAACTTCGCTATCGAAAACCCCGAGCGCGGCAAGATCGACGCCGCCCTGCGTGACGCTCTGGAGGTGATAGACAAACTTCCCGAAGACCCGGATTTCGTGGATTTGGAAAGCGACATGACTCTGGCCGAACCCCGCGTGGTGAAAAACAACATCGAGGCCATTCCGCTGGACCTGAAAACAAAAATACTGTCCAATATTTCCGCCGCGGCTTCCATGTACGATTTCGATATCTTCGGCACCTTCATCTGCAATTATCAGTCCTTCCGCCTCATCAACAGCAACGGCCTGGACAAAAGCAGCCAGAGCTCGCCTATCTATCTGGAGGTGAAAGCCGTGCACAACAAATCCCAGGTGACTGTGCTGGAAACGTTCGGCGGCGAGGATTTCGGCTATTTTAACGAACGCGCCTTCACCGAGAGCCTGATGCAGAAAATCAAATACTGCTCCTCCGAAATCGTGGACGTTGAGCCAGGATATTATGACGTGATCCTGGCCCCGCGATGCCTGGCGGAATTCATCCAATACCTGTCCCATGGCATGAGCGCCAGAGCCCTGGACCAGCACAGCAGCTGGTTTGAGGGCAAGCTGAACGAACAGGTTTTTCCCGCACACATCAGCATTGTTGACGATCCCGCCGACCCGCGCATGATCCGCGCTGATTACGGTTCCGACGGCCACATCTACCGCCGCCTGCCGCTGGTGGAGAAGGGCATTTTCCGGGCTTTCCTCTGCAACAACTACTACGCCCACAAGACCGGTCTGCCCAAAAACGGCAACACCGCTTCCTGCCTCAAGATCGAGCCCGGCGACAAAACCCTCGAGGAGATGATCGGCGGCATCAAACGCGGCCTTTACATCTCCAGCCTCCACTACATGAACTTCATCAACCCCCGCGAAACCTCACTCACCGGGCTTACCCGTGACGGCACTTTCCTGATTGAGAACGGACGCATCACCAAGGTCGTGAACAACCTCCGCTTCACAGAGCGCATCGAACGCATCCTCAACAATGTGGTTGGCCTTGAAGACCACTGTGCCACGATCCCGTTTTCGGGAAACTATGAGAGCTTCGACATCGAAACCGTGAAAGCGCCTCACGCCCACGTGCGGGATTTCAACGTAACCTCATCAACCAAAACGAGTTAGGGGAGCGCAACATGGAACAACTGATCAAACAAACCCTCAATAAACTCGCCCAGCCTGACATCAGCTTCGCAGATGTCAGGATCACCCGCACCGACAATGAATGGCTGTATTTTATGAACGGATTCATGCGCAGTTACGGCAGCAGCATGGATTCCACCGCCATCGGCATCAGGGTGCTCATCAACGGCTGCTGGGGTTTCGCCGGGTCGCGCGACCTGAGCGCCGCCGCGATCGACCGCCTTGTCAGGACAGCGGTAAGAAATGCCCGCCAGGGCGGCAATTTTATCCGCAACAGGGTGGAGTTCCCCGCTTTGCCGGCAACCAGGGCAGAGTATCACCACCAGCCCGAGATCGACCCCTTCAAAATGCCCAAGGAAGAAAAGACTGCCTGCCTGCGCGGCCTGGCCGAGGCGATCAAACCCCAAGGCAAAATCGTCCACTCCATGGTGATGGGGCAATTCATGCGCCAAGAAAAATATTACGCGAACAGCGAGGGAACTTATTCCCACACATCATATTACAACACCCTACCGGTGATGGAGGTGGTCGCCTCCGACGGAGGCCAGATCCAGTCCCGCACCTGGCCTGGCCACATGAGCGCGGGCCGAGGCGGCTTCGAGCTCTTCGAGCAACAAAAATTCGCCGAAAACACCGACCGCATCATGAAAGAGGCCATCGATCTGCTAAACGCTCCTACCATCGAGGACGACCGTGCCGACATCATCATCGGAAACGGGCATCTCGCGCTGCAACTGCATGAATCGGTGGGACATGCCACAGAGGCGGACCGCATCTTCGGCATGGAAATCTCCTACGCCGGCAAAACCTTCATCAAGCCCGAAATGCTGGGCTCCTTCCAATACGGCTCGCCACTGGTGAACATCTACAGCGACAGCACCGACCCCAAAGGCCTGGGTTACCATCCTGTGGACGACGAAGGCGTTCCCGGACAGAAAGTGGACATCATCAAAGACGGCATCCTGGTCAATCAGCAAACCTCGCGCCAAATCGCCAAGTTGCTGGGATTGCAGCCTTCATCGAACATGAAAGCCTCTTTCGCCGACGATTTTCCCCTCGTGCGCATGACCAATTTCTGCCTCGCGCCGGGTTCCGGCAGCCTCGAAGAGCTGATCGCCAGCACCGAACACGGCTACCTGCTCGATTTCACCAAAACCTGGAGCATCGACGACAACCGCAACAACTTCCAGTTCACCACCGAAATAGGCTACCGCATCGACGGCGGCAAGATCACCGGAATCGTGAATGAACCAACCTATTTTGGCATCACCAAGGATTTCTGGAACTCCTGTGACGCCGTTTGCGGACCGGAGGAATGGTCCTACCACAGCACCTTCCATTGCGGAAAAGGCGAACCGGGGCAGGTCATGCAGCTTTCCCACGGCGTGGCCCCCGCCCGCTTCAAAAACATCAACGTCAGCGTGAAAATCTGACGTTACCAGTTGAAACAATGGAAACTAAGCGTGCCTCCGCTGTCAATGGTTTGGACAAAACCTATAAGAAAAATGACGGTATCGAAACAACTTTGGATGAAATGGAAACTTTCTATTATATTGTCAAAGTCATCCTCTCGCAGAAAGTCCAATTAAAAAGGATACACCACCCGACACCAAATCATACTTTAGGATTCTGCTTGACGACAACAACCGCAAGCCCAACTTTCGATTCTACTTTTCGGACAAGAGAAAACAGCTTATCACTTTTATCGGAGGGAAAACTGAACAGAAACACGATCTGGAAAACCTGGACGAAATACGCCACGGAACTGCTTGCCATAGTGAATCTGTACTCCAATAAATGACTTGGCGCAATCAACATTAATTAGTTAAGAGGCTGAATGATCAAGAAAGGAACATACGATATCATCATAGGCGTTATTGGATTCATAGTGTCAGTAACGTTGCCGGCTATGATTCTATATTGGGTTGGGAGAATTGCATATAATGAAATAGCTGCGAATATGATTAACTTCCTCTTCCTTAGCCCCTTAACTATGGGGGTTCTTTATATAGTATATTCATTGATCACAGAACTCATCGACTTGATCTTCAACATCGATTATATAGATATCAGCCATAGAAGAGTTCGTACAAACCTATCGTCGGCGCTGAAAGAGCACAATTCAAGTATTGCCAGGCTGTCTAAGAGGAATGAATCCCTAAAGAAAGAACTGGAAGACCACGAGATGCGTAAACCCATGACAAGGATGTTCAGGTAAGATGTTCTTCTTTTCAAACAAAGCGCGGGAAATTGAAGCAACACTAAAGAAGATCGAGGACTTGAACAAGTCTGCCAAGCAGCTGAATGATGATAACAAACGAATGTTAGACATTATCGAGGAGCGCGAACGCGGGCTTCTCAAACTTGAAGCAGAAAAATCCCAAGGCTTCCCCTGGCTTGCAAACGCTATATCTGAGTATCATTATTTCTTGGAATTCGCTTTGGCATACTATCTAGAAAACAAGAAGCACCGAGCCACTAAAGCAGCAGAGGAAGTACGAAGAATTTCTCGTAAAAACAAAGTACTGCAAGTTGAGTTAAAGACAACAAAATACATCTTGGAGTATTATGAAAGCTTGTTCCCATGGCTGAAAGACTACTTAGGGGAAGATCGTGATGAATTCATCAAGGAAGTGTCTGATTCAACATCTCTTGACGATGATGACTCGGATCCGGTTTCAAAATACTTTCCTGCTTCTGAGTATGAGAAGTTGTCTGTTACAGAACGGAATCAGCTTGCACTGGATAAATATAAAAAGTCCAAGAAATCTCCTTACCTTATTGGCAGAGACTACGAAAGATACATTGGATACCTATATGAATCCCAAGGATACAGTGTAGAATATTCTGGCATCTCATTTGGATTGCAAGACATGGGGAGAGACCTTATTTGTAAAAAGGATGCCCAGATCAAAATTGTTCAATGCAAATGTTGGTCCGCACACAAGACCATACATGAGAAGCATATAAATCAGCTTTATGGAACCACCGTTAAATACTATATAGACACCATAAAACGAAAATCTGTAAAAAAACTGGCTGAGTTTCCAGATTTAATAAAATCTGAAAAGATAAAAGCTGTGTTTGTAACAGCCACCAACCTGTCAGAAACAGCATGGGATTTTGCTAATGCACTCGGAATTCAGGTGAGGGAGAACGAAAAACTCCAGGATTATCCAATGATAAAATGCAATATTAATGCTAAACATGAGAAGATATACCATCTGCCTTTCGATCAGCAATATGATAAAACACAAATCGACAAGCCTGGTGAATTTTACGCTTACTCCGTCAAGGAGGCAGAATCTCAAGGATTTCGCAGAGCGTACAGATGGAAAGGTCTCATCCATTCAGGCAATCCAATGTAACAATATGGGAGTATGTTCATGGCTGATAATACGGCTGAAGGGATTTTGAAAATGCATGAGAAGTATAAAGCACAGAGTGATGATATGATCCAATCGTTAGAGGATATTATCCAATCGTTTGAGGAATTGGTTGCATATCAAGACGAACAAATCAAAATCCTACAAAAAGTGGTAGATCTACAACAAGAACAAATTGATCTTCTGATGACTATAGAGAATTCAAGTCTTGAAACAAATTGATTAGGATGGATTTTTCTATCTCTATTGATTGCCCTCCCCTCCATTGAACAGCCTGAAGCATGTCATTCTACAATAGAGCGCCATCTGCGCAACGTGACGGAATCTAAACCTTTCGTGAATGGTCGTTTTGATTGTGAAGCGGTTTCGAACTAAGTGCAGCCTGGATCGTGACGTTACTAAGGCATTACCCGTCACGGGTTGGATTCCGGATGCGACGTCTTCGTCCCATGATGACGCCAGTTTTGACTTTTCAGGAGAGGGCGCGGGGAATGAGATGTAAGGTGTTAACTAGGAAAGGTTCATGCTCTCTCGGCTTCTTTCTGGTTAAGTGCACATAACCTCTTGATTAAAAAGAAAGCCCTAACTTGCCTACTCACCGCCAGGTCCTGTCAGTCAGGCCCTGAGCGCTCGCTTCTATCGCCCTCCCACGCCTCCCGTACGATACTCGCATCAAATGCGGGCATCATACGGGAGGCGTATCCGGAGCATAAGGCAGGGCCTTAACGGCCTGACGGCATCCCTTCTTCCAATCCACTTCACAATCCCGCTATCATGTACCCTCCCAGGGAGTTACCCACCCGGTTTAAAAGAGAACCGTTTCTTTGCCCTTGCAGCCATTTCGGTCTCTTTTGGTGTTTCTGCTTCTCTAATGCAAGTTGACCATACTTCCAAAAGAATGCTTCAATCGGGTGACTAGACCCAACATCAATCCATACAAAGACCTGTGGGCTGAAAAATCATCGCTGATATCCTATAAAAAACGGACGATTTGAGGAAAATTATCTTGGCAAAATTGCAAATAAAAGTATTGTATCTTTGAGGTGCCATTATGAAGAAGCTTGTATTCCTATGTGTTCTGCTTGCCGCGGTTGGAATGCTGTCGGCGGAGCTGGCCTGGCCGGAACCGGTCACGGTGGTGAATTATGAAAACGTGAGGTACTCTGGTCATTCCCTGCAGACCTCCGATGGCTGCCATTTGCTGGTGTGGTGGCAGAATGACAACGCCGTCCCGGGCTACAAGCTGGGCTTCTATGACCAACAGTACCAGCCGCTTTGGGACACGCCTCTGGCGATCCCAACTCCAATTGGCAGTTATGGATTGGTGGAGACATCCGACCAGGCCTTCGTGATTCTCTGTGCACGTAGCGGTCTCCGGTTGCTGAAGATCTCCCGCACGGGTGAATTTCTGTGGGGTCCGCAGGGAACCTTAGTTTCGAGCCTTTGGATGGATACCATTGCCAGCCTGGCAGCCGATCACAATGGCGGTGTGTATGTATCATGGTCTGGAGACGGATACGAAGGAGAACGCTGTGCCATCCAGCATCTGGACGCCTCCGGAGCCCCAACCATGTCGCCCAACTACGTGATCATTGAAGATTCGAACAGTTGGTACTCCGATTTGATGATCCTGCCGGATGACAGCGTGCTCGTCTGTTGGAGTGTCCGCTACATGGTGAGAGTGCAGCGGATGAACTATTCAGGGCAGTTTATGTGGCCCCAGCCGCTTAGCGTTGCATCCACAAACAACATTCCCATAGGGAAGTTCTGCGCCCTGGCGGATAGTTCTTTCGCGCTGTGCGTGGACCATGACTCCAGCGTGGACGTTCAGCGCTATGACTTTTCCGGCGCCGCTTTGTGGCCCCAACCGGTTACCGCCATAAGCGCAAACTGGATCAATGGTTTAAAACTGAGGGCTGTTCCGGGGCCTGACAATAGCATCTTCGTCACAGCGGAAACCAATAATACAGAATATTTGCAAAAGATCGACGCCGCTGGAGTGGCGCAATATGGCGCCGGAATCGACCTCACCACGGGAATCGGATATCTGGATGGGATCTCCCAGGCTATTCCGGATGCCGCTGGGGGCTGCGTTGTGGTAGCCTGCGTTTACGACAATCCGCGTGATGTAATTGCAATCCAGGTGAGCGCCGCAGGTGATATGGTAGTTTACGAAATAACAAACACATCCAATGACAAAAGAATCCCTACCGCCCACGGATATGGAAATTTCATAGGTATTGAATGGTACGAACATGAAACCTGGCGCAGAGGGATCAAAGTGCAGGTCCTGGACCAGCAATTCCAGCCGCAGCTTGCTGCCAACGGAATGGAACTGGTATATGGAGGCTCCGGCAAGGTGAAGGATGTGATGACCTCTGCACGCAGCGACGGCAGCGCGGTGATCTGGGATCAGGCGCCGCTATCCTCCTCGAATTGGGACCTTTACCTGCAAATCCACACAACCGACGGACAGCCTTTGTTCGCTGACGGCGGGTTTAAAGTCAACCGTCCGGAGAGTTTCCGGAACGGTCAGAGCCTGGTATGCTGCAATGATAACCTCACCATGGTGGTGTGGGGAGAACAGCTGGGTAGCGTGGTCAGCAAGCGTTACCAGATATTTGACGCGGCAGGGAACATCCTGCTTCCGGAAGGCGGCCTGCAGATCGGTACGGGCGGGCAAAATGTTGGCTGGGTGAATGTCAGCACCTCCCTAGGCTACTGGTATATAATCTGGTCGAGTTCACACACCACCATCTGGGGTCAAAAAATCAGCGGCATTATACCACTCTGGGGAGATGGAATCCAGATTACCCAGCCCCATCCCACAATTACAGGCTACATGAGAAATATCAAGCTGGAATGGCCCTGGCTTACATGGTCTTTGGGCGGAATACCGATGCTGGCTTGCATTAACTCAAATGGCGCGGTTGTGAGCGGATTTCCCCAATGGGGGATGAATATGCCGATGCAATATGGATCAGGGTTGCTCTACAGACATACTTTCACGGTTTACGAAGATAAACTGCATGTGCTGATGGGATATTATGAGGAAATCGGTCCCGATTGGGTCGATTACTCTTTCGCGCATACCATGATCAACAGGCAGGGCGACTATGTGTTCCCTATTGAGGAACTGTTGCTGGGAGGTAATTACAATGTCTATATCTGGGATGAATTTCTTTGTATCGGGGACTATGGTGATCATTACATAGTGCACATGTATTTACAAGAACAATTTATGTGTACCCTAACCATCTCCATACCAGTGCTCTATAATGACGGCTGGGATGTTTTGGGCGCCAACTTGCTTTCCAATGGCGACTTGCTGATGATTGTAAATGGATATATGAACGGATCACCCGCCTTATGGCATATGTTCATCACTCCGCAGTGGCAAATGGCCCTGCCGGATAATTATATGGTCTTCGCGGGAGGGAATTTTCCTCCATCTGTTTCTCTGTTGGGAGACCGGGCCTGGGTTGCCCTGGAAAGAAGCGCCGCAGCGGTCTTGTTGCAGGGTGTGACATCAGCGAACACTGCCAATCCGGACCCCGGATCCCCAGGTCCCGGCAATGCCCTGCCTGGAAAGCTGTAGCCCAAATCCTTTCAATCCCAGCACCAGCATAACATTCAGCCTTCCCGAAGCCGGACCTGCCACCATCAGCGTATATGACCTTCGGGGCAGAAGGATCGCCACGCTCCTTGACAGCTATATGCGGGCCGGAAAGCACAGCATCATCTGGAACGGAAAGGATTCCGCTGGCGACGACGTAGTTTCCGGGGTGTATATCCTTCTTTTGGAATCGGGAGGAAAGCAACATACCCGCAAAGTGACACTGCTGAAATAGCCTCATTGGAGGAAAGAAGATGCGATCTTTAACTGCCAGTGGGCTTGAAACTTGTTGCATATTGATAAACTTTTTGCATAAGAGAACAAAGGAGTTGGAAAGATGAGTAAGAGATTAATTTTCGCGCTGGTCTGCTTGTGGCAGGCGGCTATTTGCTTGGCGGCTGTGATCAATCTTGGCGATGAGTGCATCAACCCCAACGGGCCAGGGAACTGGAGAAAGCGATTGGAGCATAGATACCAGACTCCTTATGGCTCTGAATCATCCTCTTACTATACTTGGTACTATTACAACCAGGCCATCCCCACCCGGCTGGATTCGGTCAAAACAGGAGGCAGTACCGGACCTTACAACTCGGGTGCGGTGGATAGATATTTCTACAATTCCTACCCCGCTTACGAAGAGGAGGTGATAGAGATCTGGTCCTATTTTTGCGACAGCGGTCTGGTGCTGGAGAGAATTTTTACCACCCGCTATGACTTGGAAGGGAAAAAGTTCGAATACCTCGTGTCTAACGACCAAGGCTTCGTTATTAACAGGATTGCCTATACTTACGATGCCCATGGCAATCTGAGCTCTGAAACTGAGTACCGGAGCAACTATGACCCGGTACAGCCTTACCAGATCATCATCCACACTTACGATTCACAAAACAGGCTGATCTACACAAACTGGAACAGGGAGGGGCAGAGCATCTCGAATCGCTGGCAAAGCTGGAGCAGCCATACCCTGCCGGACAGCATTTACATCGACCAATCCACCTCTCCGGTGGTCGTGATCTGGAAGAACCAATTTGACTATCGAGGCGAACTCGTCCTCCAAAGCAAGATAACAAAGGACCATTCATACAGCAGCTGGTATCGGAAGGATTCCAGCTTTTCATATCTGATCTGGAACGAGATGCTGTTTCCTGAGCAGACTGTGATAGAAAGCGGTTACATCGCTGCTCCGGACGCCCCCTTCACTCCCACTAATACATCCACAATATCCTATAACTATTCAAATAATTACCATAGCGTCAACTTCTATTGGGGTGGGCATTACGGGTACACCTATGACGACAACTGGCTGCTGACGGCACACACCGAAAACAATGACTATGGCAATTTGAGCGAAACCATTACTTGGGAAAGCTATGATCCTGTTCCTGTTCATGATGGGTGCGCTCCCGCCCTCCGGCTTGACATTTGGCCCAATCCCGCCCGGGACCTGCTGATCATTAAAATGGATCGCCAGGATGCCCCTACAGTGTCCGGCGCACGGATTTTCAACCTAAAAGGCCAGCTTGTCCGTGGCCTTGATTCGTCGGAACGGGCTGGAAACCAAATGCTTTACAGCTGGGATTGCCGCGATGAGAGTGGCCGCGACGTGCCCAACGGCATCTATCTGATCAAGATCGAAACGCCTGGAGGAACCTTCACCCGCCGGATTTCGGTGCTGAAATAGCTCCCCCTGTCATTACGGTATAGATACTGAATTAATAAGGATATCATCCACACCACTCCGCTTCCTCGGCGCTGTTGACACTTAGACGGGGAAGGTCGTTGGTTTCGATCTGTCCGATTCAGAGACGGAGTTCTCAAGATTTCTTAGCCCTTTGCCCTGTCCCATACACATCCTGACCGCCTCCCGCTTAGTTCCCGCTGCCCGAACGGGAAGTCAGCGGGAAGTGAATGGGATGTTAGTAGGTCAGGGCAAAGGGCGAAACCACCAGCAAAACCCGGATTAGGAAAGGGTGTAAGAATGACCGTCTGTCATAGGATAGTGGATAACAAAAGGTTCTCTTTCAATTCTCCAGTTTTTATGTCTTTCTGGATCCCGGATCAATGTCACCTCGCGGGCTCGGTGACGTCCGGGATGACGTATGTTCAGTTCTTCTGGCCAATGTCTTACGCGTCATTCTTGGCTTGACCCGGAATCCAGGTTTTTGTAACGTATGGATCCCGGATCAAAGTCACCTCACGGACTCGATGACGTACGGGATGACGTATGTTGGGTTCTTGCGGCCAAGGTCTTGCACGTCATTCCAGGCTTGCCTGTGAATCCAGAAACAACCATCACCCAGCCCTAAACCTACGTCATTCCGGGCTTGACCCGGAATCCAGTTTACGAGGGGCTTTAGGCTCCCTCGCTATCGTTATATCGCCCTACTGTTATATCAACCCGGATTACCCACTCGGTTTGAAAGAGCAAAAAGGAACGCCAGGCGGCTAAACCCGGCGTTCTTCTATCTTTACTGAGGAGGGGGATGGATTTACTTTTCTGTTTTGTTGTGGCAATCTTCGCAGCCGCAGCAGTCCTGGTTCATCATGTTGCGCTGGTGGCGGTGGAGCTGCACGGGCTTAAGTTCGTTCAGTTTGCAGGGCATGGGGTGTTTGGAGCCGTTGGGCCGTCCGTACTGCCGTTCCATGAACATGGGGCGGAATTTTTCCTGCTGTTCGGGGCTGAGTTCCCTGAGGATCTGTTCGCGGTGGTCGATGCGGGTGTTGGCTTTCACGCGCATTTTCTCATGCAGTTGGTCGTTTAGTTTGCGGGCTGATGAGAAGTCTTTGCTTTTGAGGGAGTTGTTGAGGTCGATCTGCAGGTTTTCGATTTCGGCGTTGATGCTGTTCATTGCCTTGCGCTGCGAGATTTGCAGATCGCTGAGTTTTTTGGTTTGGGCTTCGCTGAGGTTGAGTTCTTTCAGCATGTCCATGGAGGTGCCGTCCCATTCGGGGCGGGGTGCCAGTTTGGCATTGCGTCCGGGGCCGTAGCAATTGGGGTTTCTCTGCAGTTGGGGGTAGTCTTTCCCCTGGGCGGCCAGCATGCCGGCCAGCATCAGGATGGTTATTGAGATAAGGGTGATTTTTTTCATTTTGATTTTCTCCTGTCGTTTCTTCTGTCGCTGAAGCGATTCATACGTTCCAGGCGTCCTTCGAAGTGTTTTTTGGCTTCGTCGGCGCTGAGAGTTTGTCTGTATTCCAAAAGTTCATAGCCGAGGGCGCGTTCCATGTCGCTTTGCGCGCTGATCGACTTTTCGATGATGGCTTTTATCTTGGCCTCGTCCACGGGGTCTTTGGCCAGTTCTTGCAATAGTTCTTTTTTGATGGAGAGGAATCTATTCCGCAGGGCGATAACTTCGGGGTCCTTCAGCTCAGGGATTTGAATGCGTCCCCGGTCGCTTCCGATGCCTTCGGAGTCGGGCAGATAGTGGTGGGCGATGTGGTACTGGCGGTAGAATCCCATCACGATCATGCCTCCGATGATTCCAGCGTTCAGAAACAGCGAGATGAAAAGCAGAATGGTCAGCAGGCGTTTGCTCATTGTTTCCTCACTTTAGAAAAGGTCGCCGGAGACGGAACTTTCGCCGAATACAGCCAATTCCAGGCTGTCGGATTTGTTGGCGCTTTGGGAATAGATTTCCTTGGCGTTGGTGGGCAGGGGGTTCACGCTGCGGTACACATTTTTCCCGATGGCCACACCTAGGAAGAGGCTTAGGGCTATGGCCGCGAGCGCGGGGATGGTTTGCAAATTGAAGCTGTGTTTCAGGCGAATGCGTTTGCTGTCGTGCCGGGCTGCCTGCTCCATGATGCGGTGGTGCAGCCAGGACGGGAATTCCGGTTGGGGCTGGTTGCGAAGAAGCATCTGAAGCCTTGCTGCATCAGCCTGGTAAGCGCGGCAGGCGGCGCAATCCTTAAGATGCAGCTCCAGGGCGTGGCTCTGCCCCAGCTCGTTGTCGAGCTTGAGTTCGATCTGGCGTCTTGCCTTGCTGCATCTCATGGTTTCCTCTTTTTGGGTGCCTTATCGGCGTCCCTGTTTTGCTTATTCATAGTCTATACTCTTCCTTCGCTTTTATCCTTCAACAATTTTTTCCGAAGTTGCTTTTTGGCCCTCTCCAACAGCGATTCCACCGCTTTCACGCTGATGCCCAGATGCTCGGAAATCTCCTTGTAGCTCATCTTTTCGAAGTATTGAAGCTGGATGACGCTGGCCAGACGGGGCGGAAGGGCGCGGATCGCCTCATGCAGAGGCTGGTAATCCGGCTCGGGCTGGGGTTTGTTGGTGTCGGGAAGGCGTTCGAATGATTGTGGTTCGAGGCTCACATAGCGGCTTTTTTGCTTCAGGAAGGTCATGCTCTTATTGTAGGCGATGCGGTAAACGTAGGCCAGGGCAGTTGCTTCCTCCACGCGGTCGATATGCTCGTAAAACGAGATGAAGACCATCTGCACGACATCGTTGGCGTCGCTGTCGTTGCCCAAAAGGCTCAGCAGATAATGGTAAATCCGCTTTTCGTGGGCGCTGAGGAATTCTTCAAACTGCTCTTTTCTCATAAACCATCCTTCTACCAAAATACACCGCTCTGGGTTTGAACCTGCAAAAAATACTCAGGCTGAGGTGTCAAGCCTTTTCCCCAAATTGAGGCGGCAAGGCTGTTTCAGCCCCTTTATCAACTATATTGTAGGCGCTGATAGTTGTTGACACATTTGGCCGGCTTTCATTACTGGTTTTTCAAGTAAGGAGATTAACCTGATGCGAAAAACCCTCTGTCTGGCAGCGATTTTGGCCTGCCTGGCCTGGCTTGGCGCCGAAGCCCTGCTGAGTCCGGCAGAATACAACGCTCTGCATGAAATGCTGCAGGCGGCTGAACTCAGCCCCGACGCGCTTTGCTTCGAAAAGGATTGGGACCTAAGCACCAAGTACAAGCTGGACTGGCAGTTGCGCCAGCTTCAGGATCCCTGGAAAGGCATCGATGACATGCAGGCCTTGCGCGAAACCTGCCAACTGGATGGCCCGGAAGCTTTGCCGGTTCTGCTGCGGCATCTGGGCGGCATCGCTTTCAACCTTGATGGAGGCAGGTTCAGCAGCCTCTATCCGGCCTCCAAGTCTCTTTATACACAGCAGCTCTCCACCCAGGTGAAAAAGCCGGAGGACATATTCGCCTGGCTGGAAAGCGCTTATGATTATCTGGAAACCGAGCTTGAGCCGGCTTTTGCCGCCTTCAGCCCAGAGGAAAAGAAGATGCTGCTCAGCTTCTGGCACTGGCAGTTCATCGAAAGCGAAGAGATTGATAAATATAACGCTTTCTACGAGGAACAAGGCCTGCCCAAATATAGCGATCTGGATGAAAAGCGGGTCCGGGAGTTGATTGGAAAACTCGACCGTCAGGCTTTGTTGAGCACCGGGATCCAGTTTCTGGCCATCTCCGACGCCCTGCTGGAGCGGGCCCAAACCCTTCAGTTCAGAAATAAGAAAATCCTCACCCGCAATACCAGGCATGGCCTGATGGCAATTGGAACAAACGGCGACGATGTCTATGGCGGTCAGGCATTCCAGAACCTCTGTTTTCTGCTCGACCCCGTCGGCAATGACCTTTACGAGACAGGGCTGGGAAGTTCTGTGGACCGGGCTTTCTGCCTTCAGCTCGATCTGGCCGGCGACGACGTTTACCGCAGCAACATGCCCGCGGCGATGTTCAATTCCTCCTTTGGCCTTGTCTGCACCTACGATTTGGCTGGCAACGACCTCTACCGCACCAACGATTTTTCATTCTCCGCCTTCATGGGGATCAACCTTCATCAGGATTTGGATGGAGACGACATCTACCAAAGTGGCCTCTTCTCACAGGGCGCGGCGATGTGCGGAATCGCGCTGCTGGTGGACGGCGCCGGCAACGACAGCTATCAGGCCAGCGTGTCCGCCCAAGGCTTTGGCAGCACCTACGGCGCCGGTGTCTTGCTGGATAAGGAGGGCGCGGACAGCTACAGCCTGGGCGGCAAATACTATCACGAACCGCTAATGCCGCTGGACTTTATCACCCTCGGCCAGGGCATGGGACTGGGGTTGAGGCCCGATCTGGCCGGCGGTTTGGGCCTGCTCTATGACGGCGCTGGAAACGACCGCTACCTCGGCGGCGTTTATGCCCAGGGTTCCGGCTATTGGTATGCCACAGGAGCGCTTATCGACGAGGCCGGAAACGACGTTTACAGCGCGGTTTACTATCCCCAGGGCTCCGGAATTCACCTGGCTTGCGGATTCTTGCTCGACGCGGAGGGCGACGACGCCTACCAGAGCCGCCACGGACCAGGTCAGGGCGCCGGACACGATTGGGCTTTGGGCGTTTTGATCGACGGGGCGGGGAACGATTCCTATTCTATCGAAGGCGGTAACGGCTTGGGGCTCACCAACTCCGTGGGACTTTTTGTCGATAAAAGCGGCAATGACCGCTATGAGCGGTTCAACCCACAAAACTACGGCGGCGCCAACTTCACGCGCAGCACTGGCGGGATCGGGCTCTTTCTGGATGCCGGCGGCACGGACAGCTATCCCGACAGCCTCAAGGCCAACAACAGCATCTGGCAAAGCGGAACTTACGGCGTGGGACGCGACGCGGAAATCAACCAAGTTGCCAAAACCACCGTGGAAGAACTGGCTGAAACTGCCGCCCTGCCGGACAGCACAGACAGCATCGAAACGATTTTCGCCGCTGCCTCGGAATGGGAGGTGGGATCGGCGGTGCAAAGGGTCCGGACCGCCCGCAAAATTCTTCTCAGCCGCGCCGAAGAAGCCATCCCCTATGTGCTGGAAAACAAGCTGAACACCACTTCCGGCCTGGAATACCGGGCCTTGGAAGCCCTAGCCGCGGATTCTGAGGAGTTTATCAGCGAACTCTACAAAGTCATCGACCTGCCCGACAGCCTGGCTGCCAAAAACGCACTGGCCCTGATTTCCGGCGTGGGCGACAGCCTGCTGGTGGAACCGATTGAGCGCCTGATGCGACAGAAAAAGTACGAAAGCACCTGCATTTCCGTGCTGTCGGGGGTTCACACCGACCGCAGCGTGGAACTGCTTCGGGACTATATCTTCCATCCCAGTGAGCGTTTCCGCTACATCGCGGCCCGTTCGCTAAAGCAGATTAAACACCCATCCGCCCGCGCCGCGCTGGAGCTGATGCGCGGGGACTGTTCTTTCCTGGTGCAGTCGCTTTTGCGCAGCCTGACTGAGGTCCAGCAGCCTTGAAAAGCTCCAGGGCCGCTTTTTCCCAGTTTCTGGATGAGCTGAAGCTACCGGGACGGGATGGCATCCTGGCTGGTTTTGACAGCTATCACGCTCTGCTGCTGGAGCTTAACTCCCGCGTAAACCTCTTTTCCCGCCACGCGCCAGCGGATGAGCTCTGGACAAAGCATTTCCTTGACAGCCTGCTGCCTCTGAAATGTGTTGATTTTACCGGTGCAAAAGTGCTCGATTTCGGCTCCGGCGGCGGTTTGCCCGGCATTCCGGTGAAGCTGGCCGTGCCCGGATGCCGCATGACACTGTTGGATTCGGTGCTCAAAAAGACCCGCGCTCTTGAGGAACTGGTTGCCAGGCTGGAGCTTGCGGATTGCGAAGTGGTGTGCTCCCGGCTGGAGGATTACTCCGCCAGGGGCGGTTTCGACTACATCCTCTGCCGCGCCGTCAAGCTGGAGCAGCGCTATCTGAAGCCGCTACGGAACTTGCTGGCTCCGGGTGGCCAATTGCTCTGCTACAAGGCTAAGGACTGGGCGGACATCGCTCCGCTCAAGCCCTTGGAACTATTGAGGATGGAGCTCGAATACGGCAGCCGGGCGATTTTCGCGCTGGGAAAAGAACAACTGAAGACTGGAAGTTAGCATAGATTTATGGCAAGAACAATAACGATCGTGAACCAAAAAGGCGGGGTGGGAAAAACCACCACGGCGGTTAACCTGGCCGCTGGCCTGGCTGTGCTGGAAAAGAAGACCCTGCTCATCGATTTCGATCCCCAGGGCAACGCCACCAGCGGAGTGGGCTTGGACAAAGACAATCTGGAACTGCAAGTGTACGATGCGCTTATAAGCAAAGTGCCCCTGCGGGAAACCATTCTGCCCACCGCCACCCAAAACCTCTGGTGCGTGCCCGGAAACATCGACCTCACCGGCGCCGAAATCGAACTGGTGCAGGAATTCGCCCGCGAACACAAGCTCCGCGAAGCGCTGGAACCGGTTTTGGCCGACTTCGACTACATTATAATCGACTGCCCGCCCTCGCTGGGCCTGCTCACAGTGAACGCCCTCACAGCGGCAACAGACCTGCTGGTGCCGATCCAGTGCGAGTATTACGCCCTGGAGGGGGTCAGCCAGTTGCTTTCCACCATCCGCCTGATCCAGAAAAACCTCAATCCCGGCCTGAATATCATCGGCATCCTGCTCACCATGTTTGACCGTCGCGTGAACCTCTCCATGCAGGTCGCGCGCGAGGTGCGGCACTATTTCAAGGAAAAGGTTTTCCGCACCATCATTCCCCGCAACATCAAGCTCACCGAGGCACCCAGCTTCGGCAAACCCATATTTCTCTATGACATCCGCTCTCCCGGCGCCATGAGCTATCTGAACCTGGCCACGGAGATAATCGAAAGGACACAAAAAGCATGAACGAACGCCTCGGACGTGGTTTGAGCGCCCTGATCCCCCAGGCTCAGGACAGGCCGGAAACCGGATCAAACCTGGGCACCCTGCCCATCGAACAGATCAAGACCAATCCTTACCAGCCCCGCCGGGTTTTCGATCCCGACGCCTTGCAGGAACTGGCTGAATCCATCAAGGCCAACGGCATCATCCAGCCGCTGATAGTGAACAAAACCGCCGCTTCGGATTATGAGCTTATCGCCGGCGAAAGGCGCCTGCAAGCAGCGCGGCTGGCGGGCCTGGAATCCGTTCCGGTGGTGATCCGCAGCGTTAGCCAGAAAGAACAGCTCCAGCTCGCCATCGTGGAAAACGTCCAGCGTGAGGACCTCGACCCGATCGAGGAAGCCTGTGCCTATCAGACTCTGGCGGACGATTTCAAACTCACCCATCAGGAAGTGGCGCAAATCGTTTCGCGCGACCGCGCCACAGTATCTAACAGCATCCGCTTGCTCAAACTGCCGTTGGAAGTGCAGTCAATGGTCTCCTCCGGCCTCCTCAGCCCCGGGCACGCGCGGGCTGTTTTGGCGGTAGAGCCGGAGTTGTAACCCCTTTTCGCGCAATATATTATACAATACAGGCTCAACGTCCGCCAGGCGGAGGCCAAAGCCAAAACCTACGCCCCCAGCCAGGCAAAGGAAGCGCCTGCCGACCGGGAATGGTCCCAAAGCCTGGAACGCGAACTGAGCGGAGCATTTGGCCTGAAAGCCAGGGTAAGCGGACAGGCAGCCAAAGGCAAAATCACCCTCAGCTATTCCAGCGCGGAAGAACTGGCCCGGCTACAGGAACTGCTAAAACTAATAAGGAAGGACATATGAACAGGATTATCGTGACCGGAGGCGCTGGCTTCATCGGCGCCAACTACATCCACCACCTCTTTGAAGACCCTGATTTCCAGGGCAGCGTGCTCAACTTTGACAAACTCACCTATGCCGGCAATCTGGACAGCCTGGTTGAGATCGAAACAGCCTTTCCGGAGCGCTATCGCTTTGTAAAAGCTGATATTTGCGACTCCGAAGCAGTGGCCCGGGTATTCGCTGAATTCCAGCCCGATACCGTGGTCAATTTTGCCGCAGAATCCCACGTGGACCGTTCCATCGACGGGCCTATGGAGTTCATCAATACCAACGTTCTGGGAACCGCCGTGATGCTGGATTGTGCCCTGCGTTACTGGCGCGGTCTGGATGAAACGGGCAAAAAGGCTTTCCGCTTCCATCACGTCTCCACCGACGAGGTTTTCGGCTCCCTGGGCGACGAAGGCCTCTTCACGGAAAGCACGCCCTACGACCCGTCCTCACCCTATTCAGCTTCCAAAGCTGGTTCCGACCATCTGGTGCGCGCCTGGCACCGCACCTTCGGCCTGCCGGTGCTGCTCTCCAACTGCTCAAACAACTACGGCGGCTACCAGTTCCCGGAAAAACTGATTCCCTTGATGATTCTCAACTGCCTGGAACACAAACCCTTGCCTGTTTACGGTAAGGGACTCAACGTAAGGGACTGGCTTTATGTGCGCGACCACTGCGACGCCATCAACACCATCATCCGCTCCGGAAAACTGGGCGAAACCTACAATATCGGCGGCCACAACGAGATGAAAAACATCGAAATCGTTACCACCATCTGCCGGCTGCTGGATGAACTCCGGCCTTCCGACAAGCTTTCATCTTACACGGAACTAATCACTTACGTCGCCGACCGTCCCGGCCATGACCTCCGCTACGCCATCGACGCCGACAAAATTAGCAGGGAACTGGGCTGGGTGCCAAAGGAAACCTTTGAAACCGGCATCCGCAAGACCGTGCTCTGGTATCTGGAGCACGAAGACTGGTGGCGCGCCATCCAGAGCAAGAAATACCAGCAGCAGCGGCTGGGACTGGGAAACTGAACGCCCCAAAAATCCGGCGCAGGATTTCCGGCCGAACCGGGTTATATAGTTAAAAAGACCTTTCTGAAGGGAGGTGTGACATAATGACTAAAATTTATAGACACTTTGCCGTCCTGATCGCGCTTGCGGCGGCCTTGGCCATCTCGGCCTGCAGCCCTAATTCCTGGCTCAATTCCGCTCTGCCGAATCCCGCCGTGGTGGCCCAGCCGGCTAGCAGTTCGCAGGTGCCGGACGCTGGCACCGACGCCCATTTCGTGCGGGTTGACGAATATTTCGTGATGGAACAGCCCCTCACCACCCAGCCCTTTGTGTTCGCGTCACTGGGCAGGATGCAAAGCCTTCCCACACCGGACCACAACAACCAGGGCCGCTTCCTGAGGCTGCTCGACAGTCAGCAGGTCTGGACCAGCCACTTTTCCAAAACCCGTATCGCCAAAAGCAGCGACCTCGTTTTGGATAAAGAGGTTTTCTTCCTGCAACTCACCGATCCTAACGGTTTTTACCGCGCGCCGCAAACCCTCGCGGAAACCAGCGGCGGCTGGTGGATAAAGGCCAGGATAACGGACCTGAGCACCAAAAACAACGGCTACGTCAAGGTCAGCGGCGGCTATAACGTCCATCTGAACGCCATCCGGGTGGCTGTGAACTAATAATATCTCTCCTCAAATCAGCCGGGCCAACTGGTCCGGCCTTTTTTTGTTCCTGTCTTTCAGCTCTTTTCAGGTCGGGCAAGTTAGCCCGGAGAGCGACAGAAATCAATCCCGGCATTTCTGTCGTCCACAAGGGGCTAAGAGAATCCATTGTCGAGGGGTTCCGTTCGCTTCGCTCATTGCACACCCTCGCCATGGCCTGCCGCCCTACGGGCTCGTAGAGGAGAGTCGTAACTGCTTACCTTCCACTATTTCCAGCCAGCCACACCCTTAACGCTCGATTTCATCCCTCTCCCATGCCTCTCTCGAGATTCCCACATCAAATACGGGCATTATGCGGGAGGCGCGTCTTTGGGACAGGAAAGGGCCTTAACGGCCAGAGCACTCCGCATCGGTAAACCGGCTGCCGAACACCACTTTCGTATGACGCCTACCAGGCTGGAAAAGAACGAGTTACACGCCCGGTTTGAAATAGAGCCAAATATACCTTGACTAAAAATCCCCCAAAGCAAATAATGGAGTCATTCTATTAATCGAGGTGTAGCATGAAACACATTGTTCTTTGTATTGCTGCCTGTGTCTTAGCGGCAGCCCTCTGCGCGCAATGGAGCACCGATCCATACGCTCCCTCCATCATTGCCGGTTTCGATGCCGAACAGGTGATACCCAAGGTGGCCATCGTGCCCAACGGCAACACCTACATCTGCCGTTTTGACAACCAATCCGGCGGTTACAGGGTTTATCTTGACCTCTTCGATATCTACGGAAACCGCATCTGGACGGAGAGCCTGCTAATAAGTTCTCATACCCAAATGAGTTGGCTCACCGAATACGACCTCGGCGTGGATACCGAAGGCAACGCCATCATTGTCTTCCAGGACATCCGCAATGCCGGTGTAAATAACGTGGTGGCCTACAAGATCAACCCCGCGGGCGAATTCCTCTGGGGCGCCGACGGCATCGCCCTGTCGAATGACACCAACGCTGATTACGGCAACATGTCGCCCGTCTGCTTTTGCTCCGCTGACGGCAGCAGCTACTTTGCCTGGCAGCGCCTGGGCGCGGTCACATCCGTCGTGATCAACCGCCTCAGCGCCGATGGGCAGAAGCTTTGGGGCGAATGGGGCACCACTTTCACAGCCACCGAAGGCAGCTATACCTGGCCGCAGATCATCCAGAGCGAAGGTAACGACATACTGCTCAAGCTTTTTCACGATACCGGTCCTTTTTGGTCGCCCACGCGCCACATCCTCGTGATGAAGGGCACTCCCGACGGAACATTTCCCTGGACCGTTTCCGCAACCGAAGCCGGCGGGATTCCCTCTTGGGAACAGCTCATCCCCTTTGTCGGAGACGGAGCCGGGGGCGCAGTGCTGGCCTGGTATGATGATCGCGACAGCAACCTGGACAACGACGTCTATTGCCAGCGCATCGACTCGCAGGGAAACGCCACCATGGGCTTGAACGGCAGCCTCGTGAACGTTAGTCTCCCAAAACAGCAATTCTATCCGGAAGTCGCCGTGGATGCCGCCAATCAGCAGGTTTACGTCTTTTACCGCGAAACCGATGCCGACCAGAACAACTTTGGCCTCGCACGGCAACTGATGAGTTTCAGCGGAGACTGTCTCTGGGGCCAGGCCGGGCCAACCATAGTGAACATCGGCGGGGAATCATGCAACACCATCGCCGCCCACTGGACCACGCAAGGCGCGGTTTTTCTCTATGAAAGGGGAGCAAACCTCTACGCCTCCTGTTGGACTTCTTCGGGCGATTTTGCCTGGGATTCTAGCCAGGTGGGCGTTGCCCAAACAACCGATCCCAAGCAGCACTTCGATTGCGACCACCATCCCGACAATTGGTGTGTTTTGAGCTGGGAACAAGGTTACTCGGGTTTCGATATCTACGCCATGCGGATCAACGGCAACGGCAGCCTCGGACCGCAATTTTTGCCCCCGCGATACCTTACCGCTGAACAGCAGCCGCCGTCCAGCGTCATACTAAGCTGGCAGTATCCCTCTCCCTACGTCGAACCCGATCAATACTGCATTCTCATGAATGACGAACTCACCCAGACCGTCGCTGGAGACGTCCTCACCTACACTGTCACCGACCTTGGCAGCGGCACTCACGAATTCTATGTGAAAGCCCGCTACGGGGACAACTACTCCGATCCCTCGAACTCAGTGACGGTCACCATAGTCGCGGCTGACGATCCCATCCTTCCTTCAGTGGAAGCGGCGCCCCGCCTCACGCCCAATCCTTTCTCAGGCACGGCGACGCTGTCCTTTGTTGGCAAAAATTCCTCTACAGCGTGCGTTACGCTCTACAACGCCAAAGGACAGAAACTGGGCCAACGTGACTGTGCCGTGATTGCCGGCACTAACGAGATCACGATTGACCCGCGAAGCCTTGGCCTGCGCGAAAGTGGTGTCTTCTTCCTCAGTTTGAGGACAGGTGGCCAGGTCAGCCTGCTGAAAGGCTTATTCATCAAGTAATGATCATGTAAGTGCAGCCTGACACAATGTCCCGCAATAGGGAGACACAAGTTCTCGCTTAAAGAGCTGTCAGCCAATTCCAGGCGGATGCACGCTTTCCGCCCCTGTTAAGAAAAATTAACCGAAAAAGGGGCGTTTTTCCTTGCCAGAAAACACTTTCCGCCAAAACTGGCTTTTAGGAAGACAAGCCCATGAGCAAACAGATATTCGTTACTGAAGATGAGACCGACATCCTGGAACTGGTCTGCATGAAGCTCGAAACGGAAGGATACAGCACCTTGGGATTCACCCGGGCGCAGGACCTGCTAGACAGATTGCGGCAGGAATTGCCGGAACTGATCCTGCTGGACCTGATGCTGCCCGATTTGGACGGTTTGGAGGCCTGCCGCCGCATCAAGAGCAATCCAGCCTGGGAAAACGTCCCCATCATCATGCTCACTGCCCGCAGCGACATTGAGGACAAGGTGCGCGGCCTGGAATTCGGAGCGGACGACTATATCACCAAACCCTTTGACAGCAAAGAACTTCTGGCCAGGGTAAAGGCCGTCCTCCGCCGCAGCGGATGGGAAAGTTCGCGCAACGTGCTCAACATCAACAGCGATTTCCGGCTCGATTTTAACCGTTACGAAGCCAGGATCCGCGATCACAGAGTGGACCTAACCCTCACAGAATTCAAAATACTACAGTTGCTTACACGCCGTCCGGGCTGGGTGTTCAAACGCAGCCAAATCCTTGACCATCTCTGGGGCAACGACAAGATTGTGCTGGAACGCACAGTGGACGTCCACATCCGCAATCTGCGAGAAAAACTGGGTGACCAAGCCTATATGGTAAAAAACATTCGCGGCGTCGGTTATAAGTTCGAGCCCGACCAAAGCAGCGGCAGTGATGAATAAAACAAGCCTTGGCACCCTGTTGCTGCTGGCTGGAGTCGTGATCCTGGCGGCGGTCGCTGTCCTGGCCTTTCTGGACGTCGGGACTTGGCTGCTAATATCGGTCTCCGCGGGGGTCGCCGGCATTGCCCTGTACCTCGTCCATTTCTGGCTAAACCGGGATTTGCGGCATCTTTGGAAACGCGCGGAAGAGCTAAAACCCCAAGAACGCAAGCTCAGGTTTGGAGAGCTCAGAACCTCTGAATTGCACGATTTGGCGCAGAAACTGAACCAGGCGCTGGCCTCTTTCGACCAAGCGATAGGGCATCTGGCAGTTCACCGCACGGAATTGCGATTGCTTCTGGGCACACTGGAAGACCCGCTCTGGTCACAGGATGACGACGGAAACGTGCTTTGGGCCAACGCGCCGTTTCACAAGTTATTTCCCGCCTTTGATTCCTCACGCGAACAGTCTTACCGCGAAATCATCCGCGATCCGGAGCTGCAGGAAGCCATCTTGAGTTCCGGAAACGCGGGGGAACAGCTTCCCCTTTCTCTCAACATCGCCGGCCATAGCTACATGCTGTCCAGCAGCCGCAGCGTCGGTAACCGGCGCTATGTCTTTATCCTGCACAACATTGACGCCATGGAAAGGACAGCCCGGATGAAGAAAGACTTCATCGTGAACCTTGCCCACGAACTGCGAACCCCGCTCACAGCCATCAAGGGCTTCACGGAGGCGATGCAAGATTCTCCAGGGCAGGATCATACCCGCCACCAGAAAATAATCCTTAGCCACACCAACCGTCTCATCCATCTGATCCGCGACCTCGAACAGCTTATCCGGCTGGAAAGCATTTCCCGTCTGGAAGCAAGCCAAATCGAGCTGAAGCCATTCTTTGCCAATCTCAGTCTGATCCTGGAGCCGGACATTCAAGCCAAGGAATTGAGCCTGAACGTGGAACTCGAAGAGGGGCTGGACCGGATGGTCTGCGATCCTTTCCGCTTTGAACAGATATTCATCAATCTGGTGCAAAACTCTCTCCGTTATACAGATACTGGCGGTATCACGATCCACGTCGGCAAAGAAGGCGAAAACACAGTCTTCACAATCTCCGATACCGGCCGGGGCATCCAAAATGAACATCTGGACAGAATCTTCGAGCGTTTCTACGTGGCGGATAACAGCCGCAACCGCGACTTCAGCGGCACCGGACTCGGCTTGGCCATCGTGAAGCATATCGTGGTGCTGCATCATGGCGAGATTTCCGTGAGCAGCGAAATGGGGCGGGGCACCACTTTCAGGATAAGTATTCCGCCGCTTGCGGAGCGTAAGAATGAATCAAATCAACCAAGCTGAAGCAATGGAATCCTGTTCCAACCTCCAAGCGGACAGGGACTTACTGGTAAACGAGAACATCGGCCTGGCTTACAGCTTCGCCAAAAACTGCCAGAACCGCGGCTTACCGCTGGAGGACCTGCGCCAGGAAGCCCTGCTGGGACTGCTGGAAGCCGCTGAACACTTTGAACCCGAAAGGGGATTGAAGTTTGGAACCTATGCTGGCTACTGGATAAAAAAAAGGCTGCTGGCCGCCCTTGAGCAGGAAAACAAAGCCGTCCGAAACACGGAGCCGCTCGGGGAAAGGGATTTGGCTGATCACAAACAGCAGGTGGATGCGCGAATTGAATCCAGTATCACTTTTCCGTCAGCCATGCCCGACCTCGAGCGCGGCGTTCTTCAACTTTCCCTGAACGAAGGCCTTGCCTTGAAAGAAGTGGCCTCCCGGCTGGGCATTTCCGTGGAGCGGGTCAAGCAACTGCGCGGCAAAGCCTTGCGGCGTTTACGTTCATAAGCTGCCTTTCCCCTTTTTGGAGCTCTATTTCACATCAAGTGGGTAAAGCCGAACGTCGATATTTGTAAAGGCTGTCTGTGCGCCCCTTTTTTCCTCGTCCAACAAACGCCTGATACCAAATCGCTTTCATTAATCTAATTTAAGCCATTTGAAATAGGTCAATTTTGAGACCATGTCTCTGTTGCTATCCAAGTATGAGAAACTATCAATAAGAGCTTTTTGAACATCATCAAGTGATGCGTAGGCAATATTT